>CAZNRJ010000109.1:0-10604 GCA_964574945.1 uncultured Ohtaekwangia sp.
GCAATTCTGGGTGTTTTATATGCGCCCGATAAAGGAACAAATACACGCGAAAAATTGTCATTTCAATTAGATAAGTATAAAAAAACGTTGGAGGATTTCTTAAACGACCTTGTTTCAGGCAAGGAAACCCCGCTTACTACCGAGGCGAAATCGCAAGGACAAAAAGTAGTTTCTGAAGCCAAGGACAAAGCACAGCGTTTGCTGGATGATGTGGATGAGTTGCTGGAGCAAATTAGGGGTAAGAACAGTTAATGTTTTGTTAATAGACTATTCAGAATAGAAAAATAAGATGGTCACCTCTACTTTTGAGTGACCATTAAGAAGCTAAATTTTAAAACCCATAACACTATGAAAATTACATTCAGATTGATAACGGCCCTTGCGTTGGTTGCGGTGGTGATGAGTTGCAGCGACCGTGCCTCTGAAAAGAGAATTGCTGAGCTGGAAAGCAGGCTGGCACAAGTGGAAGGAAACAAAGGCGCTGCAACAACCCCTACTGCAACCCCGGAAGCAGCCCCTGCAACGGAGGTGAAACCAGAAGGTCCATTACCTGTTGCACAGTTCGAGAAAATAGAGCATGATTTTGGAACCATCCAGGATGGACAAAAAGTAAATTACCGTTATAAGTTAACCAACAATGGTGAGGCTCCGCTGATTATTCAAAGCGCTCAGCCATCTTGCGGCTGTACCGTTCCTACATTTTCCCAAGAGCCAATCCCTGTTGGGGGTTCTGGTTTTATTGACGTAGAATTCGATAGCAGTGGTAAGCCGGGTATCAATAACAAAACGATAACAGTAACGGCTAACACGTGGCCAAAAGTAACAACCCTTCGTTTCAAGGCAATGGTAACACCAAAACCTGATGGAGCGAACGGCCCGGTGAAATAAACGTAACAGACCACACAATCATAAACATCCCAAACCGACTTATCGGTTTGGGATGTTTCTTTTATTAGGATAACTTTGAAGCCCAAAATTTTCTATAAATATGATGCACTCGATTTTATTACAAGCACAACCCGCAGGCAGTGGAATGTCGATGCAATTATTGTTCATGGGAGCAATCATTGCTGTTTTTTATTTCTTTATGATTCGCCCGCAGCAGAAGAAAGCGAAAGACCAAAAGAAATTTGTTGAGGAAATTAAGAAAGGTGACTACATAGTTACCATTGGCGGCATGCATGGAAGGATTGCGGAAATTGAAGACGATACGTTTATCATTGAAGTGGAGCGCGGTGGCAGAATAAAATTTGCTAAATCTTCTGTTTCTATGGATTCAACTAAAGCGTTATCGGGCAAAAAACCCGCATCCGCCAAAGCTGATTAAAAGAGATTTTATTTTCGGGTTAAATCCGGTACAACTATGAACCTGGCCAGGATTTTTGTTAACCTATTTCAATTTAACCGAACAAACTGGAAGGCAGTGGCGCTATGTTTTGCGGCCGCTGCCATCTTCTGGCTTTTCAACTCGTTTAATAAAAATTACGCAACCAACATTCGCTTTCCCCTCCGGTTTGATTACGCGCGGGAAAAATTCATTCCTCTTGCGAACTTACCCCAGGACATAAGTATCAATGTAAGTGGCAATGGCTGGGACCTTTTTAGAAAGAGTGTTGGCTTTCAACTTCCTCAACTAAGCATTCAGCTTCTGCGGCCCACTGAGGTAAAAAAAATTGTAGCCAGTTCTTTAACCCCTTTGTTTAGCAATCAGCTGGGAAGCGGGTTACAAATCAATTACATCGTTAACGATACGCTTTATGTGCAAATTGACGAGCTTGATTCGCATAAGTTTAAGCTGGCTGCTGATCTTAGCAAGGTTTCCTTTAAGGATGGTTATGGAAGAATAAGTCCGGTTGTAATACTTCCGGATTCTGTAAAACTGCAGGGGGCCAAGTCGTTACTTCATCAACTTCCGGATTTAATTGTGCTGGTGTTGCCCAAGGCGAATTTGGTTGAGCGGTTTCGCAAAGAGGTGGAGATTAGTATTCCCAATGCAGAGGCAATCGACAGAAATCCAAAAGCAGCATCTGTTATGTTTGAAGTAGGGCCTTTATCACGTATTGAAACATTCGTCTCATTAAAGGTACTAAATGCCTCCGCTAAGGTCAGTTATGCAGATAGCGTTAAGGTGAACGTGCGCATCCCGAAGATTCAGGAAGAAAAATTTAAAGAAGATCAAACTGTAATGCAGGCAGTTGTTGATTTGAAGAACAAATCAAAAGGAACCTTCCGTTTGCATCCGCAGGTAAGCGGGCTTGCCTCCTATATCGAGGTTATTTCGATCGATTCAGTTTCGGTTAAGCAATACTAACCCTGTGAAGCTGCCTTTGCAAATAGGAATAACAGGGGGAATAGGATCGGGCAAAAGCCTGGTTTGTAGAATATTTAATGTGTTGGGAGTGCCGACATACGATGCCGATAGCCGAGCGAAAAATTTAATGACCACTGACGGAATATTGGTCGATCAGATCAAAAAAGAATTCGGATCATTGTCTTATGATGGAATGGGTAGGCTTAACCGGGTATTTCTAAGTGGAGTTGTTTTCAGCGATCAAAAAAAGAGGGAAAAGTTAAATTCATTGGTTCATCCGCGCGTGGCGAACGATTATAAGAAATGGCTGGAAAGTCATTTGGGAAACAGATATGTGATTAAAGAAGCCGCCCTGATGTTTGAATCTGGCTCATACAAAGTACTGGATAAAATAGTTCTCGTTTCGGCCCCGGAAGAGATCCGAATTGCTCGGGTTCTGGCTCGTGATCCTCAACGCACCCCAAAACAGGTAAAAGAAATAATTCTTAGTCAAATGAAGGAGGATGAGAAACTTATGATGGCAGATTTTGTTCTTCTTAATGACGATACGAAGCTACTTATTCCCCAGGTACTTCATCTTCATCAAATCTTTACCTGACCAAGGTCTAAGAAATCAAAATATAGCAATACCCTATTCCGCGAATTGAAATTTAATTTATGATCCCGAACCGTTTCTTCACTCTGCTAACCTTTTCTGTTTTACTTTTTGTTGCCGCATGTGACTCTAAGAAGAATCCAATGACCAACAATTCCCGTGACCTGGGCCCCCTGGTGGTGGATGGCTTTATCGTAACGCCTCAGATGGTGAATGATAAAATAGAAGTACCCGGTTCTTTATTGCCTTTCGAGGAAACCCAAATTCGGGCCGAAGTAAGCGGACGTGTAGTAAAACTTAATATCAAAGAAGGAACAACTGTTAGTAACAATGAATTATTGGTTAAACTTTTTGATCAGGATCTTCAAGCCCAACTTAGAAAACTGGAGGTACAGTTAGAGATTGCCCTTAAATCAGAAGAACGGCTCCGTGACTTATTAAACATAAATGGAATCAGTCAACAAGATTACGATTTGAGTAAGCTGGAAGTTGAAAATTTAAAAGCAGACATTGAGTCAATTCGCATTGGAATTTCTAAGACTGAAATCAGGGCGCCTTATCGAGGTAAATTAGGATTACGCAACATCAGTCTTGGTGCTTATTTATCACCTACTGAAATTATCACTACAATCAGGCAGGTAGACCAATTGAAACTAGAGTTTGCTGTGCCGGAAAAGTACGCCAAAGACATTAGTGCAGGATCGAAAATTTCGTTTCGGGTAGATGGTGGAATAGCGGGTCACACGGCCACCGTCATTGCTACGGAAAGTGGAGTAGATCAGGCAACCCGAACTTTAAAAATTCGGGCTTTAGTTAAGGGCGATAATCCTGAATTGGTGCCGGGTGTATTTGCCAAAGTACAACTTCAGTTAGGAACTGATGCCCATGCATTGATGGTGCCTACTCAGGCAGTGTTACCTCAGATACGCAATAAACAAATTATCCTCTTAAGAAAAGACAGTGCATTCTTTACTATTGTGGAAACCGGGATCCGCGATTCTGTTTATGTACAGGTATTGAGTGGCATCAAGGAAGGTGATACGGTTATCACAACAGGGTTGATGGCTATTCGACCAAATGCAAAGATTAAAGTTGGAAAGTTGAGACGATATCGGGATAAATAAACTTGAACACATGAACATATCTGAATTAAGTTTGAAAAGACCAGTGTTGGCGTTCGTGATGAACATCATCCTGGTGCTGTTTGGGATTATAGGTTTTAATTCCCTGGGCGTACGCGATTATCCGGCAATTGATCCACCGGTGATCAGTGTAAGTACTTCTTATTCCGGAGCGAATGCTGATATTATTGAATCACAAATTACCGAGCCGTTGGAGAAAGCGGTGAATGGAATTGCGGGAATTCGCAACATTACTTCTTCCTCCAGTGTGGGAAGAAGCAACATTAATATTGAGTTTAATCTGGAAGCGGACCTGGAAGCGGCTGCCAACGATGTTCGCGACAAAGTATCTCAGGCCTTACGACAATTGCCTGATGATCTTTCGAGTCCACCGGTTGTGTCTAAAGCGGACGCAAACTCGGGTCCGATCATTAGTATGACTGTTCAAAGCAGTACCCGAAATTCTCTGGAACTAACGGAATATTCGAACAATGTGCTGGTTGAGCGTCTTCAGACAATCCCGGGAGTAAGTGGTATTCAGGTTTGGGGTGAAAAACGTTTTGCTATGCGCATCTGGCTGGATCCTGGCAAACTCAGCGCTTATAATCTTACTGCACTGGATGTACAACAAGCGCTTAACCGCGAGAATGTAGAATTGCCGGGAGGAAAAATTGCCGGACTGGCAACCGAACTTACGGTACGCACATTCGGCAAACTTTTTACAGAGGAAGAGTTTAATAATGTAATCATCAAATCATCACAAGATAGCGATATCCGACTCCGTGATATTGGCCAGGCTGTGTTGGGTCCGGAAAATGAAGAATCCATTTTGCGCGAAAGTAATATTGCCATGGTTGGCTTAGCCATTGTACCCTTGCCAGGATCAAATTACGTTTCTATTTCAAATGAATTTTATAAACGCTTAGAGCAAATCAAACGAGAAGTGCCGGCCGATATTAGTGTAGATATTGCCATGGATCAAACGCTTTTCATAAAGCGCTCAATTCTGGAAGTTGAAGAAACCCTGCTCATCTCCTTCTCTCTGGTAGTCCTGATCATCTTCCTGTTTTTCAGAGATACCCTGATTGCCTTACGTCCGCTTATCGATATTCCAGTTTCGTTACTGGCTACGTTCTTCATTATGTACCTGTGTGGATTTTCGATTAATGTATTAACCATGCTGGGGATCGTTCTGGCTACAGGGCTTGTAGTGGATGATGGAATTGTGGTGACCGAAAACATTTATAAAAAACTGGAGAGTGGCATGAATAAATACCAGGCAGCAATTGAAGGATCAAAGGAAATTTTCTTTGCGGTAATATCCACCTCCATTACGTTAGCCGTTGTTTTCTTACCCATTTTATTCCTTTCGGGATTTACAGGACGCTTATTTACAGAATTTGGAGTGGTGGTTGCCGGGGCTGTGCTGATATCTTGTTTTGTTTCCCTTACCCTTACCCCTGTGTTGAGTGTGAAACTGACGCGTAGCAATCACAAGCACTCATGGTTCTACAATGTTACCGAACCGTTCTTTGTTGGCATGGAAAAAGGCTATGCAAACTCCTTATCAAAATTCATGGACAAGCGATGGCTTGCAATCGTCATTGTCTTGCTTTGTTTCGGAGTAACCTTTCTTATCGGTACCAATATACAATCCGAACTTGCCCCGCTGGAAGACCGCAATCAGTTTCGGTTGCAGCTTTCAGCTCCGGAAGGAACTGCGTTTGACTACATGGATAACTATGTAAGACAAATGGTTGACTTTGTAAAGGATTCTGTTCCTGAACACAAGACGGCACTTTCTGTAACGGCTCCGGGTTTTACGGGCTCAGGATCAGTGAATACTGGCTTTGTGCGAGTAACGCTTGTTGATCCAAACCAGCGTGATCGTTCCCAGCAGGAAATTGTTGATATGGTTAATAAGAACCTTCGAAATTTTCCTCAGGGACGAGCCTTTGTTATTCAGGAACAAACAATTTCGGTTGACAGACGTGGAGGATTGCCGGTTCAATTCGTTATTCAGAATAATAATTTTGATAAGCTGAAAGAGGTTTTGCCCAACTTCCTGCAGGCGGCCAATAACAATCCCGCATTACAATCTGTAGATGTTGATCTTAAATTTAACAAACCAGAATTGAGAATTCAGATTAATCGTTTAAAGGCAACGCAATTAGGCGTTAGTGTACAGGATATTTCTCAAACCCTTCAGCTTGCCTATAGCAATTTAAGGTTCGGATACTTTACGAAAGACGGAAAGCAATATCAGGTCATGGGCCAGGTTACACGGTCAAATCGTGATGAACCGACCGACTTAAAAAGTTTGTACGTGCGCACCAGTTCGGGTCAGTTGGTATCTATTGATAACTTGATTACGATTGAAGAATCAACAACCCCTCCAACGCTTTATCGATTCAATCGATTTAAATCTGCCACCATTTCAGCAGGGTTAGCACCCGGCAAAACAGTAGCCGATGGAATACTTGCGATGCAGGAGATTGCTGCAAATGAATTGGATGATACCTTTACAACCTCATTATCGGGAGTGTCGCGAGACTTTTCAGAAAGCTCAGGGAATACTTCATTTGCTTTCTTGCTCGCACTTGCCCTCATCTATTTGATTCTTGCTGCCCAGTTCGAAAGCTTTATTGATCCGTTCACAATCATGTTTACGGTGCCGTTAGCGATTTGCGGTGCATTGATTTCGCTTTGGATCTTCGGTCAAACACTAAATATTTTTTCACAGATCGGGATGATCATGCTTATAGGATTGGTAACCAAGAACGGAATTTTGATTGTAGAATTTGCAAATAAAAAGCGCGAGGAGGGACTTTCTAAAATAGAGGCTGTATTGGAAGCTTCCCGTCTCCGTCTTCGCCCAATCTTGATGACAAGTTTGGCTATGGTTTTAGGTTGCCTGCCGATTGCATTGTCCCTTGGAGCTGCCTCTACGAGCCGGAGACCCTTAGGTATTGTAATCGTAGGGGGAGTTTTGTTTTCATTGATTTTGACCCTATACGTAATTCCTGCCATGTATTCTTACTTATCAAGAAAACGCAAACACACTCCTTTAGATGAAGTGGTGCCAGTAATTGCGCAGAAACCCGAACTCGTTTATGAAGCTTAGAATTTGTATTGTTTTCGTTATTAGTACAGTTTTTATTTCGCAGGGATATGCCCAAAGGCAGGTGCTTTTGGAAGAGGTGGTAGCCCTTGCCCTTGAACACAACTATGATGTTCGTATTTCAAAAAACGTATTGGAGGCTGCCAGTACAGATAACGCCTATGCGTTCGGTGTCTTTATTCCACAACTTAATGCTACCGGTTCACGCACGTGGAACAACAATAATCAGAAACTTGAGTTTGAGGATGCTGCACGGAATAATAGTGGATTAGCAGAGTCAAACAATTTATCTGCCGGAGTACAATTAAATTGGCTTTTATTTGACGGCACGCGGATGTTCGCCACCCGCCAACGAATTGAGGAAATAGAAAGACAAGGTGAGGTAAATGTAAAGGGGCAAATGGTAAATACCATTGCACAAATAATCACAAACTACTACAACATTATTCAGCAAAAGCAGCAGCTAAGAGCTACCCGGGAGTTAATGTCAGTTAATGAAGAACGCGTTAGATTAGCTGAGCGTAAACTGTCTGTTGGAGCTGGTATAAAGCCAGAATTATTGCAAGCCAAGTTAGATTTAAATGCCCAACGCACGCAAATCATCGTTCAACAAGCCGTTATAGAACAACTAAAGAATCAATTGAATGTGCTGGTGGGAATGAATCTGCCTGCGACTTACGAGGTTTCTGATTCTATTGTTATTGATTTGGAACTTACGAAGGAGGAAATCCTAGACAATGTGGAGAGTGCCAATTTCCAATTGCAAGCGCTTCGGCAGGATATTGGTATCTCCAACTTATTGTTGCGTGAGCGAAGGGCCGAATATCTTCCGACCTTATCATTAAATGGTGCATACAATTATTCTTTTACCGATAACGTAACGTTGATCAACCCCTTCCAGGCGTTGTCCAGCCGGAGTAATGGATACAATTATGGATTCACTCTAAACGTTCCTATTTTGAATGGTTTTAATACCCGCAGATTAGTGCAACAGGCCTCCATTGTGGTAAACCGACAACAATTGATTTATGATCAACAGCGAGCCACGGTGTTAACCTCGGTTGATAATGCCTACATAAATTATTTGAACGCAAAGAATATTCTTCTGATTGAAGAGGAAAATATTCTGCTTGCAAGAGAAAACGTAACGATTGCATTAGAAAGCTTTAAGCGAGGAGTAAATACATTTATTGAATTGCGCACAGCCCAGCAAAGTCTTGAAGATGCCTATACGCGGCTTATTAATTCCCGGTATCTGGCCAAGGTTGCGGAAACAGAACTGCTGCGATTGAATGGCGGATTAATGAGATAGTTTCTATCCACACATCCATGCGGCATTTGGTGTCATGGCGGGATCGAACCAGTCCAGATTTTTTAGTTCACTGCTTGCATTGCCTCCGGCTTCATTACCCAAAAGTTGTTAAACCCTTCACCTACCTGGATGTTCAGAAATCCATTAGCCAGCATTTCAAGAATGGCAAGGAAGTTAAAGATGAGGGCAATTCGGGTTGGGGCTTTTTCAAACAATTCAGTAAAGGCCACGCGTTCCTTTAACGTAACTTCGGACAAGATGAATTCCTTTTGTCCCTCCATCGTGTAGGGATATTGAATAACCTGGTGTACCGGCCTATTTTTTTCTTCTTCCTGACGTTTAAGGACTTTTTCAAAAACCGTTAAGAGCTTAAATAAGTCAACATCCTGCAGCTCTGCTTCCACATTGGTGCTTTCAGCAAGGGCCCTTAATTCCTTCATCAGGTTGCCCCGCTTTTCCTTCATCAGCTCTGTTTCTTCCATTTTATGGAACTGCTCAACAACGGATTTGTACTTTTTGTACTCAAGTAAATGTTTCACCAACTCTTCACGAGGATCAATTTCATTTCCTTGCTCATCCAATTGAGGGCGGGGGAGCAGCAATTTTGATTTTATACGCATGAGAGTAGCCGCTACCAGGATAAATTCGCTGGCTACCTCTACATTCAGTGTTTCGAGGCTTCGAATGTATTCAAGAAAATCGTTTGTGATTGTGGAGATTGGAATGTCGTTGATGTCCAGTTCATCGCGCTCAATAAAAAACAGGAGAAGGTCAAAAGGGCCTTCAAAAAGCGGTAATCTTATTTCAAACGGTTCTTGCTGCATATCAAATTTATGTGGTCACAAAAGTAGTCAGGTTTGGATGATTTTGGGTGCTATTTATCAGAGAAAGTAGGGCAGAATGCTTAACCGGGTTAATTCCCTATTTTTGCCTTTTAGAAATCCAGCCATCATCTAAACTGTTACCTTTGGTGGCTGTTATTAGATTTACTAAATAACGCATTATAAACGCCCATGCTCATTACGCCCGGGAAATTATTATCCAGGATTAACAGTCCTGATGACCTCAGGAAACTGGATGAAGTTCAACTCGTTCAGTTATGTGATGAGCTTCGGAATTTTATCATCGATAATGTGTCAGTGTATGGCGGCCACTTTGGGGCAAGCCTGGGGGTAGTAGAGTTAACCGTGGCGCTTCATTATGTTTTTAACACACCAACAGATCAATTGGTGTGGGATGTCGGTCACCAGGCTTACGGGCATAAAATTCTTACTGGTCGCAAAGAAAGTTTTCATACCAACCGCACGTATAACGGGATCTCAGGCTTCCCCAAAAGGAATGAAAGTGAGTATGACACATTTGGTGTAGGCCATTCATCAACCTCGGTATCGGCTGCCTTAGGCATGGCTATGGCCTCTAAATACTTGGGTATTGAAAACAAGCAGCACATTGCCGTGATTGGAGATGGTGCCTTAACCGGTGGAATGGCTTTTGAAGGACTCAATCATGCCGGGGTTTCCGATACAAACCTATTGATTATCCTTAATGACAATTGCATGTCGATTGATCCCAATGTAGGGGCATTAAAGGATTACCTCACAGATATTACCACTTCTAAAACCTATAATCGGCTGAAGGACGATGTGTGGAATTTATTAGGCAAGCTTTCTCACTTTGGAAAAAATGCTCAGGAAATTGTTTCGAAAGTAGAGAATGGTATTAAGTCAACACTGTTAAGTCAAAGTAATTTATTTGAATCTCTCAACCTAAGGTACTTTGGCCCGGTAGATGGGCATGATGTTGATCACATGGTAGCCGTGCTGCGCGACTTAAAGCAGATCAAAGGCCCTAAAATACTTCATTGCATTACCGTAAAAGGAAAGGGATATGGGCCTGCCGAGAAAGGCAATGCCACTACATGGCACGCACCCGGCACATTCGATAAAATCTCAGGGGAGATTCATAAAAAGATTTATGATGTTCCGCAAGCGCCTAAATATCAAGATGTATTTGGCCACACGCTGGTAGAGCTCGCCCGTAAGAATGATAAGATCATGGGAATCACCCCGGCTATGCCGTCAGGTTCTTCTATGAATATCATGATGAAAGAGATGCCCGATCGTGCGCTGGACGTTGGTATTGCC
>CAZNRJ010000110.1:0-3919 GCA_964574945.1 uncultured Ohtaekwangia sp.
GATGTACCTTAATGTGTGCATAAAAAAAGCACCCTTACCATAAATATCTCCGTGATAGGTTTGGTCGCTATCAATCTCTTCGCCTTGCACAATAGGTATTTTGTTTTGTGTTTCACGGGCGGTACGCTGCATTCTTTTCAGGTATTCCTGTTCGCCCCCTATCTCCAGAATGTGAAGCGCATCGGCAAACGTGCAAATGCCTTCCTGTATCCACATGTCGGCCCAGTCGCGGTTAGTTACTTTGTTTGCCCACCACTCGTGGCCAAACTCATGTACCAGCAGCCAGTCAAAATCGGTAGTGCCTACTTTCGTATACCTGAATTTATTTCCGTACGCAATCAATGTCTGGTGCTCCATGCCGAGGTGCGGGGTTTCGCATAACCCGATCTTTTCTTTTGCCCATGGATATTCCCCGAAATATTTCTCTAATATGCGGGTAGCGTTTGCCAGCAAATCCAATTCATACATGGCCTTGCTTTCACTTTCTTCCAGTACATAAAAGTCCATAGGTACTTTGGTTCCGTTTATGGTTGTGTAGCTGCGGCTCACTGTTTTGTATTTGCCGATGTTAAACACCAGGCAATAATTGCTGATGGGGTAGTTCGTTTTCCAATGAAACGTAGTTTTGCCTTTACTGTTTTTTTGATCGATCAACATGCCGGGCCCGGCTGCCACCAGTCCTTTCGGTACGGTGATAAACAGGTCAGCGCCTTCGTTGGGCTCATCACTCGGATGATCCTTGCACGGAAAAAATATTTTGCCACCTTCACCCTGGCAGGTAATAGCGACCCACGGATTTCCCTTGCTGTCTTTTTCCCATTGAAATCCGCCCGTCCACGGGGCGCGTTCCGAAATTCCGGGCGTACCTTCATAGTCAATTTTCACCTTCACGTTGCCTGCGGGTAAATTCTGCGCTATGCGGATGAGGTCATCTTCGCCATGCTTAAATGTTTTTTCTTTACCATTCACATACACGCGGTTTACGTGAAGTCCGTGCCAGAAATCAAACAAAAGTATGTCCGTGTTTTGTGCGAGCAACAAATCTATTTCCGTAAAGCCTTTAATGTATTGCTTAACAGGGTCCACATCGAGGCTAATCGTATAATGCCGGATGTCCATAATGGCCTGCTCAGGTTTTAGCTTGCCGCCCGATTTCAGGTTTTGTGAAAATCCAACAAAAGGAAGCAGGCAAAGGAAAAGTATAATCCGCATGGTTTCGTAATTTTATTGCCGTGAAAAGATATACAGAAATACCGTAGGCATCAATGGTTATCAGTAAGGGAACAGGCTGAATCCGGATTTTGTTGGGTATGGAACCTACTTATATTTAACTCATGAAAACTTTCCTGCAAGCGGAGTGGCGAAAACTGGCGATGGCCAATTATGAAGTTGAAGCTAAAATCCTTGAGCCTTACTTACCTTATAAAACAGAAATTGATCTCTGGAACAACACGTGTTATGTGAGCCTGGTGGGCTTTATGTTTTTGAATACAAAAGTGCTGGGAGTTAAGATTCCATTTCACATCAACTTTGAGGAAGTCAACTTGCGGTTTTATGTCAGGTATAATGACAAAGGTGAATGGAAGCGGGGCGTTGTGTTTGTTAAAGAGATTGTCCCTAAACCTGCGCTCACTTTTGTAGCCAATACTATTTATGATGAGAACTATGAAACCATGCCCATGCGCCATGTGTGGGAAGGGAATGAATCACTTGTGGTGGAATATGCATGGAAGAAAAAAGCCTGGAATTCTTTCCGCGTAAGCGCAACTAAAATTGCAACGCCTATTGAAGCCGGGAGCGAGGCTGAATTTATTACCGAACATTATTGGGGCTACACAAAGCTGGGTGCCGCCAAAACAGCGGAGTATGGTGTTGAGCATCCGCGCTGGGATGCTTATCCGGTAAACGATTATCAAATTGACGTTGACTTTGCTGCGGTTTACGGATCTGCTTTTGGGTTTTTGAAAGAGGAGAAACCAAAATCTGTATTTTTAGCGGAGGGCTCTGAAATAGTAGTGAAGGCAGGAAGAAGAATTTAACTTACTTATTTCTTTTTCTTCCCCTTTGATTTCGACATGCCCCCATGGTTTGAATTGGTAGACGTGCGGGGTTTAGGTGCGGATTTAAGTGCTGGCGAGGTAGATTGCTTATGCTTGAAAGATTGCTTGATCTGGATAATGCGCGAAATACCAAAAGATACAGATAGAAAGATTTCCCTTCGCTGCCCGTAAAGATCGGGTGCACCGGGGTTTCCATAAAAGTCATCCGGCCCGGAAGGGTTTTTTAGTTCATCGATATACGTTGAATTGCGCGGATCAAAAATTCCGAAGTTTGCGCGGCCATCAAAATTAATGCTCCAGTCATCGTTCAGGTCAAAATCAGACCGAAGTCCTAAAGCCGCAAAAAGCTGAAAGGGATTAAACTTATCGTTTGAAACATGCACATCTTTATCGAGTTGAGGAACGAACACACCGTCATATACTTTTTCATACCCGGGATCAGTGGGAACACTAACCCCTGCGGGGTACTTCAACTTGGCGGCCTGGTCCGGGGATTTAATCGTAAAAGTCTCCTGGCCTTTAATTAAAAAGCTGGGTGCAATAGCGGCTACTAAACTAAGCCTGAAGAACGACATATCGTTAATATGCAGCTTGAGTGCAACGGGCACACTGAGGTAATTCATTTGCACATCGCGGGTTCCTATTTCGCCACCGCTGGTGTTTTTGATAATGAACTTTTGACCGGCTTGTGTATAGTTTGGCGTAAGTAAAATGCCATGGCCAACACGGTCGTATCCATAAGAAAACCCAACCGGGGTAGCCCGAAAAGTAAGCCGGCCAACAAAGCGCGGGTCATTGCTTAAACCAGGATCAACCGTAAAGGGAAAATTAAAGCCGCCAAATACTCCAAAGGCTTCAATATTTTGAGCCGAAGCCTGGGATAATATGAGAAAAAATAAGCCGGATAAAACAGCCCTCATTTCGGGTATTAGGTTGGGGTAATTAAGTTCCTAAACTAATCCAAAAATCAGTTTTCTGTTCTTGGAGCAATTACAAAACTAAGATAATTAAGGGAATTTGCATGGCCTTTTCATGGTCAATTAACGTACTTTTGGCGCTTTTAACGTGTAAAACCTGTAGCCTGATTTTTTAAGCTAAATTATGATACACAGTTTGCACGTCATCATCTTCTTCTAAAGCGCTCACGCACTCCATTACTTCGTCCTGTTCGGCTTCGTTAAGTTCTTTGGTGGCGCTGGGTATATAGTGAAGTTCAGAACTTTTTGGTTCTAATCCTTTTGCCTCAAGAAATTTTGCCATGTGTCCAAACTCTGTAAACTTGGTATAAACAATAATCTCTTCTTCTTCAGGCTGAATATCTTCGGCACCGGCATCGATTAAATCCAATTCGAGTTCATCAAGATTTAGTTTGGCCGGGTCAAATTTGAAAACCCCTCTGCGTTCAAACAAAAACATCACCGACCCGGAGTTGCCCATGCTCCCTCCGTTTTTTGAAAAGGCTAATCTCACGTTGGCCACGGTGCGGGTTGGGTTATCAGTAGCGCATTCAACAATTACAGGTACGCCATGCGGTGCATAGCCTTCATAGATAATTTCTTCAAAATCTTTTTCTTCTTTGCTTGATGCTCTTTTGATGGCCGCATCCACACGGTCTTTTGGCATGTTCAAGCCCTTTGCATTTTGTATGGCCATGCGCAAACGCGGATTGTTATCCGGGTTGGGGCCGCCTTGCTTTACAGCGATGGCAATATCTTTACCGATACGAGAGAACCCCTTCGCCATGCGGTCGAAGCGGGCAAACATCTTGTGCTTTCTTTTTTCAAAAATCCGTCCCATAGTTCTGATTAAAAATTCGGAGGGTAAAAATAAGAAAACCTGTGAAGAACGACACTTTTTAA
>CAZNRJ010000110.1:3929-10447 GCA_964574945.1 uncultured Ohtaekwangia sp.
TTCATGAGCGTTTCAATATCCTGGTTCCGAAGTAACTACAGTGAGCTTACAAACAATTAAAGTAGCCTTGGCCGATCCGGTAAAATCGCTTCGATATGAGTAGAGCTGATTTAACATGGTGGATTTTTGCCTTGCCAAGCCTCATGGTGGTTATAATTGCCTTGCTAACGGTAAGCTTTCACACGCTCCGTGCAGCACACACCAATCCGACCACAGCCTTGCGGTATGAATAGGTTTGAGATTCAAGGTTCAAAATTTTATATTGCTCATCAATTTTGAATTTTGAATCTTAAATCTTGAATTAAATTGGGAAAACGGGACAAGCGTATTGATGCCTATATTTTAAAATCAGCCGATTTTGCCATTCCAATTCTTACCCACTTGCGCGAGCTGGTTCACGTAGCCTGTCCTGATGTGGAAGAAGCTATGAAGTGGAGCTTCCCGGTCTTTGAGCATAAAGGGATCATGTGCAGTATGGCTGCGTTTAAGCAACATTGCACCTTTGGTTTTTGGAAGGCTTCGTTAATGAAAGATAAAACCTTAGTCAAAAATGCCGAGAGTGAATCGGCCATGGGACACTTAGGCAAAATAAAATCATTAAAAGATTTACCGTCCGACAAAGTTATAATCGCCTATGTGAAGGAAGCGGTAAAACTTAATGAAGCCGGAGTTAAGGTGATTAAAAAGAAACCTGAAAAAAAAGAGCTCGTTACCCCTCCGTATTTTATTAAAGCATTAAAATCGAACAAAGCGGCTCTCAAAACATTTGAAGCGTTCAGTTACTCCAACAAGAAGGAATATATTCAGTGGATTACCGAAGCTAAAACAGAAGCCACCCGCGATAGACGAATTGAAACTGCACTTGAGTGGATGGCTGAAGGCAAAATCAGAAATTGGAAATATGTGAAAGCGTGATACTTGATACAAGATACAAGATACTAGACTATTGACTATTTACTCAATACTAACTACTATGGACTATCGTCTAACCGACTATCGACTATGTACTCAATACTAACTACAATGAAAAAAATCTTACTTCTACTTCTCACCCTTTCGGGGATTAGCTTGTATAGCCAGAATCTCATTGATTCGTCACAACGCGAAATTGTTTTCACTTCGGTGAATGTAATTCCTATGGATAGCGAGTGGGTGCTCGAAAATCAGATGGTGTTGGTAAAGGGCGGAAGGGTATCTGCCATCGGCAAAAGCATAAAGTATAATAAAGATGCATTGGTGATTAATGCAAAAGGAAAATACCTGATGCCGGGCCTGGCCGAAATGCATGCACACGTGCCTCCGAATGATAACCTTGAATCTCATAAGGAAGTTTTGTTTTTGTTTGCAGCCAATGGTATTACTACCATTCGAGGAATGCTCGGTCATCCGAGTCACTTAACGTTGAGATCAAAAATAAACAGCGGTGAAATTTTTGGCCCCCGGTTTTATACTACAGGCCCTTCCTTCAACGGACAGAGTGTTAAAACTGCAGCACGTGGTTCTGAAATGGTGCGCGAGCAAAAAGCGGCAGGTTATGATTTTCTAAAACATCATCCCGGTCTCACAAAAGAAACCTTTGGTGCAATATCAACTACAGCCAAAGAAGTGGGAATTCCTTTTGTTGGTCATGTTTCATTTGGAGTTGGGGTGTGGCGAGCTATTGATGCCGGGTATTCTTCCATTGATCACTTAGATGGATTTATTGAAGGAATGGTTCCGGGTATTGAAGCTATGGTAGAACAACAGACCGGTTTGTTTGGAATGTTTGTGGCCGATCAGGTGGATGAAAGTCAGATACCCAAACTGATGAGTGCGTTAAAGGAAAAGAATATCTGGGTAGTGCCTACGCAATCATTGGCCGACCGGTGGTTTGATGCTGACTTTACAGGCGATACGTTTCTGAAAGATCCGGATAGTAAGTACATGAGCAAGCAAACCGTAAATCAATGGATTGATGCCAAGAAGAACTTAATGGCCAATGACCAATATAATGCAGCGAAGATTGAGGATTTCATCAAGCTCAGGCGCAAGTTGATTTACGAATGCCAAAAGAATGGGGTTGGGTTATTATTAGGATGCGATGCCCCGCAAATCTTTAATGTTCCGGGTTTTTCCACACACAATGAATTAAAATATTTGGTGGACTCAGGACTTACTCCCTATCAGGCTTTGCAAACCGGAACTGTTAACGTTGCAAAGTATCTTAATCTGGCTGATGCCGGAACAATTAAGCCAGACGCGATTGCCGATTTGCTTTTGATGGATGGAAATCCACTTACAGATATTACAAACTCTAAAAAAATAGCAGGCGTAATGGTTCGCGGTAAGTGGTTATCAAAATCTGAAATTGATGCAGGGTTAAAGAAATTAGAGAAATAGCGAATATATAATTGACAGTTGATATTGAACAATTGACAATGAACATTTAATTGTACATTGTTCATTGACCATTTATTTATTATTTCCCCTCCATTTGATCCACCTCTTCTCTTTCCAACTTTCTTACAGCGAACTGGCCATTGTGTTATCAGTGGCATTGCTCACGGGCATGGCAAAAACAGGTGTCCATGGTGCAGGTATGTTATCGGTGCCTTTATTGGCCAATGTATTTGGGGGCCAGCTTTCCAGCGGCATTATGTTGCCCATGTTAGTGCTGGCCGATGTATTCGGAGTGTGGTATTACCATCGCCATGCTTCGTGGCACCATCTTAAAATTTTATTTCCGTGGGCAGCGGCAGGCGTATTAGTTGGTACCATTACAGGCAGCTATATTAACGACCAGGTTTTTAAAATGATGATGGCGGTTACTATCCTGATTGGCCTGATTATCATGCTCTGGCTTGAGAAGTATGGGAAACAGGATGCAATACCAAAACATAAATCATTTGCAATTGCTACCGGGGTGGCTGGCGGCTTTACTTCTATGGTGGGTAATCTCGCGGGCCCGGTTATGAGTGTCTATTTACTATCCGTGCGGTTGCCTAAAAATGCTTTTATCGGAACTACGGCCTGGTTCTTTTTAGTAGTGAATTGGTTTAAGGTTCCCTTTCATGTATTTGCCTGGCACACGATTACATGGAATACAGTTTGGTTTGACCTGGCGATGTTACCGCTCATTATGGCAGGCGCCTGGCTGGGGATTGTAATCGTAAAGGCGCTCTCGGAAACGATGTACAGGTGGTTTATTATTGTTATGACGTTGGTTGCCGCGGTAGGAATGATTTTGTAATTTGAAAATTATGAAGGCTGTTAATATTAAAGAAAAGTTCAGTTTGTTTTCAGAAACATGGACACCAAAAATTGTTGGTGAACTAAACGGCCAGTATGTGAAGCTGGCAAAAGTAAAAGATGAGTTTGTATGGCACAGTCATGAAAACGAAGATGAGTTGTTTATGATTTTCAAAGGAACCCTTTACATGGATTTTCGTGACCGGACCGAAGTCATTAATGAAGGGGAGATGATTGTAGTGCCAAAAGGGGTTGAGCATAATCCGCGAACCAATGGCGAGGAAGTTTGGGTGCTTTTATTTGAGCCAAAGGATACTGCACACACGGGTAATGTTGTACATGAACGCACAGTCCATAATCAAAAATGGATATAGAAATCCGGGTTTACCGGTATGGACAATTCAATCGATCCTGAAAAAAGTATTCAGTTTGTACAACGTATGAACGTATAAAGTTTTAGAATGATATAAACAATTTTTCTTATATTATTAAACTTACTGGTGTAAATTTTTCAACTGGAGTTTTGATAGACTAACCTGATTTTCTGTAATTAGAAAGAGATAACAGGAACTATTTTTAAATCATTTCGTTGTTTAGTTTAGAATTAAGATCTACCGTTCTACCTATGTCACTCGATGTTAAAATCCCCGTTCCAGTTGAAGATGGTTCAACCCTTACACGCAAAGAATTTCATCATTCTTATCTCAACCCACAAAAGCCTGTTGTATTAAGGGGCCTGTGGAAAAAATACCCCGCATACGAAAAATGGACAATGGATTTCTTTAAGAAGTCGATGGGAAGTATTGAAGTAGGACTTTTTGGAAATCGTAAGGAAGATTTGTCAAAAACGCTGGAGGTGCCCAATGCTACCATGCGGTTTGATGAATACCTGGATTTAATTGAACGCGAGCCTACAGATTTAAGATTGTTTTTATTTCCCGTATTCAAGCATAGACCTGAACTTTTAAAAGATTTTGAATATCCGGAAATCACAAAGGGCTACATCAAAATTCCATTCATGTTTTTTGGCCCGCCCAAATCCATTGTCCGCATGCATCAGGACATTGATATGAGCAATGTTTTCTTAACACAATTTCATGGCCGGAAGCGGGTTGTGCTTTTTGCGCCCGATCAGTCGGATTTATTATACCGCCTTCCTTTTAATGTGCACTCAATTGTGGATGTTGATAATCCTGATTACCAAACGTACCCGGGATTAAAGTATGTGAAAGGGATGAGCACGATTCTTGAGCATGGCGATACACTGTTTATGCCAAGCGGGTATTGGCATCACATAGAATATCTTGAGGGCGGCTTTGGTCTTTCGGTAAGAACGGTTGCCAATGGAGTAAGTATGAAATTACAAGGTATTTGGAATTTAGGCGGCAAGCGATTGATCGACCGGATGATGCGCAGCTTGTTAAAAGAGGAGAAATGGTTTGAATACAAAAAGAATGTGGCTTTCAGCCGGGCAAACAAAGCTATTAACAAGATAAATTCAGATAACTACGAAGGTCAATTCCAAAGCACCAATACGGCCACCACTTAAGTTCACGCAAGTAGTAGGCGTCAAGACACTTTTAAGTGTCAGACGCCTAAAAATCAAAGATTGTATAGCACCACCACTTAAGTAATCACCGAAATTCTTTAGATAAAAATCCTCATATTAGCTTTCTCAAAAGAAGATAGCTATGAGGATTTTTATTTTTCTGAGTGTATTGTGTTTAAGTATTTCGCTTTCAGCGCAAGACCCTGCGCGTTTTAAAAGCGAAATTGATAATTTGTTGCTTGCCGATAGCTCGGTGAACCACAAAAAACTAATTCTCTTTACAGGAAGTTCAAGCATCCGGATTTGGAAAAGCCTGGGAGCAGATTTTCCGAAACAGAATACACTTAACCGGGGTTTCGGTGGTTCTGAAATGACTGACCTGCTTTATTATGCCGGGCAACTGATTATTAAGCATAATCCAAAGCAGATATTTATTTATGAAGGCGATAATGACATTAACTCGGGAAAATCACCCGAAGAGATTTTAGAAACGGCTGATCAATTGCTATCCCTTATTCGCGCCCAGCTTCCTAAAAATGTAAAAGTGGTTTTTATTTCGGCTAAGCCGAGCGTGGCGCGATGGCACCTTAAAGAAACTTATATTGCTTACAACACGCAGTTAAAAGCCTGGACGGATCAACATAAGAAAGTTTTATTTGCAGATGTATGGACACCCATGCTTGACTCGAATGGGGAAGTTTTGAAGGACATCTTTATGGAAGATGGACTTCATTTGAATGAGAAGGGATATAAAATCTGGACCGGCACTATCAGGGGATTTCTATAACATTGCACTATACACGAACAATTTCCGTTTAGCATCCATGCCGTCCAAATCATTCAGACTGTGTTTCGTTCTTCTATGCCTTTTGGTTGGCAATGCCATGGCACAAGATGGGGTTAAAAGAAAAGTGCCTGCGGTGATCTCGCACTTAACACCTGCGCATCGCGACATCCTTCGAATAAGAAGCGCCAGTAAGCATAATATTTTTCAGAAAATCCTTTGCTCAAAGTATAACTGCCGCAGGGAAGCGGGCTGGCAAAAATCGCAACGTGACAAACGATACGATGGATATAAAGATGTGCCCCAGGTAAAGCATGCTAAGAAAACTAAAAAACCTGAATCTCAGGCTGTAGTACACACCACTCAACCGCCAGCTGTTAAACCGGATACAACAGAAATAAAAAAAGTAATTGCCCCCATTGTTGACAAGGAAGCACCGAAGGAAAGGAAGTTTATCCTGAGTGATGTGTTGTTTGATGTGAACAGTCCCGCACTGAAAAAAGATTTCACTTCGCAGCTTGATACCCTGGTGGGGCTTTTGAAAAAGAAACTCACTACACAAGTATTCATCATTGGCCATACGGATAACACCGGGCGCGAAGCATATAACATGCGGTTGTCCACAAGCAGGGCGGAAGCTGTAGGCGTTTACCTGATCGACAAAGGAATTGACCCTGACCGAATTACTTTTGAAGGGAAAGGCAGTACTGAACCTATTGGCGATAACACCTTTGAAGAAGGCCGCCAAAAGAACAGGCGCGTGGAGATTATTCTGAGGGATTGATTTCAGGTTTAATTAAGAAAACCATTCAAGATACTACAAAAGGGATAAACCTATATATTCCGTAGAGGAATGCGGTGCTGCTGTTCCTGCAAATCCAAACCTTAGTGTTACTTTTATATAATCCCAGAATTGTCATTAGAAAGTAAAACTTAGGGGAGTACAGATTGAGTTTG
>CAZNRJ010000111.1:0-10368 GCA_964574945.1 uncultured Ohtaekwangia sp.
GTCTGTACTTTATGCCATTTCTTCTTCAAAATTTAATATCAAGGGAACCTTAGTAAATGGTTATGGCATTTCCTCGGATGAAAAATCTTCTAAACTGATAGAAATGTTGCGGACAAATCAAGCAACTGATATCAAGGAGAATAAATCAAATATTTAAAAAATTAGTTTTTAATTCCGTTTCAATTTTATTTCAAATTATCCCAGTTGATCAACGCATTCCAAACCAGGGGAGCCTCATGCAAATTCTGATAACGATGCATCGGGTCGAACGTAAATGCAATCAACCGGCCAGCGCCAGTCGGCACACTGAAAATGGCCCAATGACCAATAATGGTTTGTTCGTTGCGCACCATTCCGGATAGCACATAAGGCGTTTCCTTTTTCGGCTCTTTCTTCTCATCAGCTTTCTTCACGCCTGCCTGTCCGGTAGGCAGGTCTTTCTTTGCCGGCATGCCCATGATCGGTCCCTTGTATTCTTCTTCATCTTTCAACGGTTTGGAACCGTACTGCACCAACATCATATCGCGATTGAATTTTTTAGTTTGCAACAATGGGCCAATGCCCCGCATCACGTGAAAGTTTTCAGGAAAGCCATACAGCACCGGATGGTTGGGTTTACGGGCTTTTACGCTTACAACCGAACCCGGATGGAAAAGTCCGGCAGAATTCACGTCATCCAAATCGCGCGTGATACCCGCATCGGCTACCAGCCTGGATGAATTATCGAATGTAATAATCACGCCACCGGCATCGGCAAATTGTTTTAACTGGCTGATTCCTTCAAAGCCCGGGCCACCCGTCATATCGTTGGTTGCATCCGGTGTACCATGCGAAGGGAACTCGGCAGTTTTGGTGAACGGCATCGGGCCAAACTTCTTGTCGATTCCGTGAATGAAATTGCTTACATCGCCCCGGATGCGTGGAATGATGATTACATCAAACTTTGCTTTTAATCCACCCGCTTTCAATTCGTCTTTATCAATATAGGTGTATGGAATATTTCGCTGATCCATCGTGAACCGTGTCCAGCCTTCGTCTTGTGTATTATACCAGGTATGATAAATAGCGATGCGCGGCAGTTTAATCTCACGCTGCGCGGGGTTGCTTGCTTTCGTGGCGGTTAAATCCAAACTGAATTGTGATGAAATTGTTTTTGCCTGATCGGCAGTAATGCCTTGCAATAAAATAGATCCCGCCCCTAAGGTATCTTTTACTCCTTCCAAATTTGTTTTTGAATTAAAGATGAAAGCTTTGGCTTTTGTATTTTTCGACTTTAGCCAATACAAAGCAGATAGCACTGTATTTTGTGCCTTGTAATTCAATACATAATTAGAACCTTCCCCTTCTATTTTTCCTTCATACGTTACATCGCTTTCTACTAATTTCAAATCAGCCTTGTTATACTTCACGCTGTCTTCAGCGTTCACATCCACACCATATAAATATCCTAATGTCCACGCGATGTCATCATAAGGAGGAAACTTTGCATCCTTTGGATAATTCTGTTTTGTTAACAGGGAGACAGCAAAGTTTCGGTAGGGCTGGTCTAACAGCACAACATAGTCACCGTTGCTGGCAGCGTGTACTTCTATGCCTTGCACTTTCAATTGATTGACTAAATGGGCCGCCATAAAAGG
The DNA here is from genome assembly GCA_964574945.1 of uncultured Ohtaekwangia sp. Classification (GTDB taxonomy): domain Bacteria; phylum Bacteroidota; class Bacteroidia; order Cytophagales; family Cyclobacteriaceae; genus ELB16-189. The sequence goes on from CAZNRJ010000111.1 coordinate 1,638, forward strand.
ATCGTGCTGATTTTTAGGAATCACAAACGCCTTTGGTTTTTCTTCTTTTCCTTTGCGGATGCTGTTCACGCCTTTCTGATAGAAATTTTTCAAAAGCAGTTTAGCATTATCCGAAGTATAAGCGAGTGAAGCCAGCACTCCGGCCTCCATGTAGTTCACATTATTTCGTGCCGACCAAACCACCTTTTCAGTAGCAGGGTCAGGACGGTACCATTCGCGGCTGGTAACGGGGTCGCCAGCAAAACGAGTGGTTGATAAATCCCTTAAATAGGTATCTGCGCCAGCGTTACCAAATGTTTCGTAAAACCGGCCAATGGCATTATGATTGTTAGCGATCCAAAATACATACCCGGGATTCCAGCCATCGTAAAATGCCCATGTAAATGTGCCGGGCAATCCTTGCGCAGCCAGCGCTGTTACATCGTGGTTGGCGAAGATCTGCCATTCACCAATTGTGATCGGATCAATTGTTTCGTTATACGGACCTGTTCCGGTTGACACATAAAGCAACGGCAGCGATTCATGCAAATCATGAATGATGGTGGGGTGCCAATCGTAATACATTTTGTAAATAGCTTTTGTCAGTTGTTGTGAGTTCTGAAGGCCATCGCGATTATTATCATGAAAAACATACTTGCCCCAATACGGAGGCGTATGCATAAAGCCGTCATCAAAATCTTTCCTTCCTCTGGTATAGCGATAATACCAATCTACCTGCTTGTCGCGACCATCAGCTTCTGACGCAGGATTGATGAGAATGATTACGTTATTTAGTATCTCTTTTGTTTCAGGTGATGGATCGGTAATTAAGCGATAGGCTAATTCCATCACTACTTCGGGCGAACCCATTTCAGGGGAATGAAGACCGGCATTAAAATAATAAACAGGCTTTGAATCATTAATGATCGTATTCACATTCTGATGTTCGATTTTACGCGGATCGGCAAGCAACGCCAGTTGCTTCTTGTAATGATCAAGGCGCTTCATGTTTTCTTCGCTGGTTATTGTTACCAGGTGCAGTGGCCGGCCTTCCTCCGTTGTACCTATCTGTTCCATCCTTACCAACGGAGAGGTTTCCGTTAGTTTTTTAAAATAACCATAAATGTCTGCCGTGCGGTGCATAACACCAGGGGCTCCGATGATCTGGCCAAAATGTTTTAGGGGCGAAGGAATTTTCGGATCATCCACAATACCCAGCATAGAGGCTGGAAGAAACCGCGGATCGGTAGTATATTCTTTTATTTTTTGATTATAGACTTCATCGACTTTTTGAGCCTGTAACGGGACGGAAAAAAGTGACGGACTTAAAATCGCCAGCAGGAGGAAAAGTTTTTTCATCATAGATTTAGGTAAGAAGTGTGACTCAAATTACAAATCGCACACGCAAGCCAGGGTTGTATTGTGATGAGCGCGAGAAAAGGATTGCAAATGGAAATTGAGAGCTTGACGAAGCGTTAGGCCAAACGATTTCAAGCATCGTCTTTCAATGACAGACAAAATGGTTCCTGCCGAACTTAAACGAATTAAATCAGGAAGAGATACCTTATTTGAAGTACGCCAGTTTACTTAGCCAAAGACATTAAACTGATTTAGGATGACTATTAAAATCACAAGGGGACAGATAAACCGAATAAAGAACGACCAGATTTGAGCGAGTGTGGCTCCAAATATTTTAGCTGTTGTAAAGTAAGGCGAGCCTAAATTAATCTCGGCAATGATGCGCGCAGGTTTGATTACCCAGCCAATGTAGAGGCAAACAAACAAGGCAACGATCATAATAAAGAGAGTTCCCCATAAAAAATCCATGATGTCCATAAAGCTGACAATTTCAAGACCGAAGATAGGAAGCGTCATGTTTGTCAATGGTTCACTGGCTCCTTTTGATAAGGCTGATGGAATACCAACTACCAGGGCAGTTATTGCAACAGTCCATGCTGCCTTTCTACGACTCCATTTTTTCTCGTCAACAAGCCACGAGCCTGGTACCTCAATCATGGATATAGAAGATGTTAATGCAGCGATCATTAACAGAAGAAAAAAGAATGCCCCAAAGATGTTGCCGCCTGGCATTTCATTAAAAATATGGGGTAGAATTTGGAATACTAAGGTGGGGCCTTGATTTGGTTCAAGTCCAAACGCAAATACTGCCGGAAATACCATTAACCCTCCCATAAGTGCAACGCCTGTATCAAGCACGCCAATCCATAAACTACTTTGAACAATACTTTCATTCTTTGAAAGATAAGAACCATACGTAATCATAATCCCCCAGCCGATACTCATTGAAAAGAAACACTGGCTTAATGCTTTTAAAAAAGTGCCGGCATTAATTTTAGAAAAGTCAGGTACCAGGTAGTATTTAATGCCCGCACCGGCTCCTTCCAAGGTTACACTTCGCAGGATTACAATAAAAATCAAAACAAATAAAACCGGCATCAAAATTTTAGATGCCTTTTCAATTCCTTTGGAAATATCGCGTGTAACAATGAGTAGGTTTAATCCAATGAAAACCACCAGCAACGGGATGACAACTTTGGCGTTTGCCTGAAATTCAATGAATGATAATTCTGTGCCCGTAAGCGAAGTATAGATATACCCGATAGTCCAGCCGGCAATTACACTATAATAGCTAAGTACAAAAAAACTTACCCCTAAAGCGAGTACGGGCCCAATCATCCAAAAGGGATTTGCACCCGTATCTTTAAACGCACCGATTGGATTTTTTTTGGTCATTCTGCCCAACGCAACCTCATTAAATAACAAAGGGATACCAACCAGTAAAACACAGCAGAGATAGACAAAGACAAAAGCCCCGCCACCATTCTCTCCGGTCAGGTAGGGAAAACGCCAGATGTTACCAAGCCCAATGGCCGAACCGGCCGCAGCCATAATAAAACCAAACTTTGAACCGAATTGACCACGTGCAGACATAAAGATTAGGTTAGGTAATTGTTAAGTTTCAAGTTTAACAAATTATCCTGACTTACACATACAAACCTACGGTAATGGCATAATTACCTGTGCAACTGCGAAGCCAGCACACCAAGCCCCTCGCGAAAACTATGCGGTTGGTAACCTAATTCTTTTTTTGCTTTCGCGATGATGAACCCGGTTTCAGGTGGGCGCATGGCAGGTTGTTTGAAGGTGCCGGAATCAGCAGGTTTAATGAGTGACTTATCAAGGTTGAAGAAGGCTGCAGTTTCTTGCGCAATGTCAAAAGGTGTCATCATCTCTTCACCTGAAATGTGATAGATGCCCGTTGCTTTTTTGGAAGCCGCGAGATAACACCCCAAGGCAAGGTCTTCTGCTAATGTAGGCGTGCGCCACTGATCGTTTACTACATTGATTGTCTTTCCATCCTCCAGGCTTTTCTTCACCCACAACACAATATTACTTCTGCTTAAATCGGGTGTAATGCCAAACACCAACACCGTGCGGAGGATTGCCCAGTTGAGTTTACTTTTCTGAATTACTTGCTCACCGGCTAATTTACTCTCACCATAAAAGTTAACCGGCCTTGGTTTTGCGGTTTCATCCAATGGCCCGTATGAGCCATCGAAAATAAAATCAGTGGAAACGTGAACGAGATGAATATTATTTTTTTCACAGGCCTCAACTACGTTCTCCACACCAAAAACATTAGCTGTCCAGCATTGCTCACGCTCGGTTTCACACTGATCTACCTGTGTCATGGCAGCCGTGTTGATCACCACATCGGGCTTGACCGAAGAAAGTACCTCCATCGTTTGGTCATGGTTGGTAATATCCAACTCGTGAAATTGAACACCGGGAGGGAGGTCGCTAATTTTTTTCCGTGCAGTGGCAACGGTTGTAACGCCCAGCGTTTTACTTAGCAGTTGTATTAATTTATAGCCAAGCAATCCATTGGCGCCTGTTACCAGGATTTTCATTTTTTGGATTCCGGAAAAGTGTAGCCGTATTTTTCGGTTATCTTTTTTCGCGACATTTCTTCCACAGTAACAGTCATGCGCACATCCTGGACAGGCCTTTCGTTAACTTTTTCTACTGCAGCTATTTTATCAATCACTTCCAGGCCACTGATTACTTTTCCGAATACCGTGTACTCGCCATCTAAGTGCGGTGCACCACCCGCTGTAGTATAGGCTTTTACCTTTTCTTCCGATACTTCTTTATAAATTTTAATCCCGGTTTCTTTTTCCAGGCGTGGTACCAAGCTGAAAATTTTGTTTTGATAGCCTTGCATATCGCCCGACATATAAATTTGATTGAGTGTGTCTATTAATGGTTGATTGGCCGGGTTTTGCATCATCTGTTGGAAAGCAGTATTCAGTTTCATCTGATCAATTTTGAGTACATCTATTTCGGCTGGAGAAGTTACGCGCCCTTGTACGATATAAAACTGGCTTCCGCTTGACGCTTTTGTTGGATTTACCTGATCACCCATACGGGCAGCAGAGAAAGCTCCCTTCTCATGAAAGAATTTTGGATTGATTTCGGCATCGACTGTATAGCCCGGACCACCCGAACCCAATGGCTGGCCGGGTACTGCATGCTTTGAATCCGGATCGCCCCCTTGAATCATGAATCCTTCAATCACCCGATGAAAAAGTAAACTATCGAAGTAATGTTCTTTTGCCAGCTTAATGAAGTTGGCTTTATGTTTAGGGGTTTCATCATACAGAACAGCAACCATATCGCCATGATCGGTTTTAATGGTCACTAAATAATCAGAGCCACTTTCGGATGAACACTGTGTTAATAAGATAAAGGATGAAAAAAGTAAAATTGAAAGAATTGATTTCATATAAATTTAAAGTTTGAATTTATGGGTTAATTGTTTTCGCTACCTGAAGGGACAAATCTAAAAAAATCATTTTGGCGCTACCATTACGCTCCAAATGATAATGCGCATTCGTGAATAAAGTATTTATTTTTTCCACCTTTTCGGTATTCATAATCTTGCTAAAGTCTTTTACAAATTTAGCCTCTCCGGATTTTATCCGGCTAATGGCATCTGCTCCGGCATAGTGAAGCAGCGTTTCGCGCATCATACTCAATCCGTATTGAAATAAATTGCGCTGGCTGAGCTTGTCCAATTGATGAAAGTCTTCGGAAAACGTAACTAAGCTTCCATAGTTTCTTTTATAACACAGACGCATCCAGTCGGCAAACCGATCCTGAAAATGATCTTCTTCGGTGTCAACCAATTTAATGGCCATATTCAAATTGCCTTCTGCTAATTGAATAATTTCCTGAAGTCGCGCTTCGTCAACCGGATGATTCTTCACTAAATAATCTTTCAAATCCTCATCCGATAGCTGGGGAACCTGTACCATTTGCGTGCGCGAAAGAATAGTAGGGAGCAACCGCTCCGCAGCATTACTTACTAAAAGGAAAAATGTATTGGGTGGCGGCTCTTCCAATATTTTTAAAATACCATTGGCAGCTGTTGAGTGCATAAGCTCAGGTTGCCAGATAATCATAACCTTATACGGACTTTCAAAAGGCTTCAACGAAAGTGTTTTAATAATCTCCCGACTTTCTTCTTTAGAGATTAAGGGTTGCTTGTCTTCGCCCCCGTAGTAATTAGTCCAATCATTTAAATCGCCAAAGGGTTGCTCCGTTAAGAAAGCCCGCCAGCTTTTAAGAATTTCCGCCTTGAAGCGATCTTCATCTTTAGTTGCCTTTATGTTGCTTAACGGAAAAACAAAGGTAGTGTCCGGATGAATATATTTTAAACTTTTGCTGCATGCACGGCACACACCGCACGCATCGCCTTCGCCTTTGTTTTCGCAATGCAAATAATTGGCAAAAGCCAATGCAAGTGGCAGGTTCAATGCTCCGGGCAGTCCTAAAAAAAGTTGTGCATGCGCAATGTGATTGTGCGTTACGGCATCAACTAATTTTGATTTTGTTTCGGTAAGTCCGGGGATATCTGAAAATCTCACCTGCTAATTTTTAGTTTTTGATACCTTAGTCTGAAGCCATATTACCATCACGAGAAAACCACCGAAACCAACAGCGGAAGAAACCAATGCCCAGCCTCCCTTTTCGATACTGCCAAGAAAGATGATAAAGGAGAAAAGCAACATTAATTTTGGAGCAATAAGTTTTTTCATCATTGTGATTTATTTCTTTTCCCACACCCGGTAGGATGCGGATTCATCATAAATGGTTCTCAGTATTTCTTCGTCATCGGCATGCAGTTCTATTTTTCTACGTGCCATTGCTTTCGATGCCGTGTCCAATGCCTTGTTAAGTTGGTAGGTTGTAAACCCCGCTGCACCGCCCCACGCGAAGGAAGGAATAAAATTCCGGGGATACCCATCACCAAAAATACTGGCGCTAACGCCAACAACCGTTCCGGAGTTAAACATGGTGTTGATACCGCATTTACTATGGTCGCCAAACATCAATCCGCAAAACATTAGTCCGGTATCTATAAAACCACCCTTGCCATAATTCCACAACTTAATGTTTTCGTAACTGTTCTTTAAGTTCGATGTATTGGTATCGGCACCGATGTTACACCACTCACCAATCACGGAGTTGCCTAAAAAACCATCGTGCGATTTATTGCTGTATCCAAAAATAACAGAGTTACTTACTTCGCCTCCTATTTTAGAATGCGGCCCAACGGTAGTATCGCCCCGCACTTTTGCACCCATGTTTACGTGCGAATCTTCGCACAATGCAAATGGCCCGCGAATGATAGCGCCTTCATTTACCACTGAATTTTTTCCTAAATAAATAGGACCGTTTTCAGCATTGAGTATGGCAGCCCGCACTTGTGCACCTTCTTCTACAAAGATTTGATCGGGGTTGTAAGCGCGTGTAAATGAATCCTGGACACCGATTGACTTTCGTCCTTTTGTAAGTAAGGCAAAGTCTTCCCTGATCTGGGCACCGTTGTGTTGATATATTTTCCAAACCTGGTCAATTATCGTAACCGGTGTAGCGATTTCTTTAATATCACCGGTTATTACTTCAGGTAACTCATCATCGGGTGTGCGCACGGCAACAATCATTGAGTTGTGTGTAATTGCATCGCCAACGCTGAGTTGTTTGATGGCCGCTACAAGATCGGCATTAGGACACACGGCTCCATTAACCCAAATGTTATCGGCTTTGTGATGGAGTGGAAATTTTTTGCTTAGGTAAGATTCAGTTGCGAACGAAGGTTTTGCGCCCAGGTATTTTTCCCACTTCCCGGCCACCGTAAGAATGCCCACCCGGATTTCAGCAACGGGTCGGGTAAACGTAAAGGGCAACAGGTTTTGACGGATCGTAGGATTATCGAACAGAATCACATTCATGCTGCTAAAATAGGGTGATCGGTTACTATAGCCAAATACATTGGGCAGGGTTGGGGAAAGATCGGAGGTTTAAAGGCGATGACATGGAAAGTTCCGCGAAGGCGCAAAATAAAAAAGGTCTCGTTTCCAAGACCTTTTTGTATATAAACTCGCTAAGAATTTCTCTATTATTTGCTGTATTTCTTTTTGAATTTTTCCACACGGCCTGCGGTATCCAAAAACATTTTTTTACCTGTATAGAATGGGTGCGATGCTGAGCTCACTTCCACTTTAATTACGGGATATTCCTTACCGTCTGTCCAGGTGGTAGTCTCTTTAGGAACTGACGTTGAGCGGCTCAAAAACTTGAAATCGCTTGAAGTATCCCAAAAAACCACATCTTTATACTCTGGGTGAATGCCTTTTTTCATATTTCTTTTCTTAAGGACTGCAAAAGTAGGAAAATGCACCCAATCTGCAAGGCTCAAATGCCGAATTTGTGAAGAATTTGACAAGGTTGTATTTTGGAACCAAAATGGAACCGTTATGGCTAATATCACAGTTAAAAACATCCCGGAAAAGACTTACCAGATACTGAAAGAGCGGGCAAAGAGAAATAACAGGAGCCTTAATAGCGAGATTATTTTAAGTCTTCAGTTACATGCTCACCGGTCTGACGAAAACTCCAACCGGATTTTAGAGTTGGCAAGAAAGTCCCAGGCTTTAGGCAAAGGGTTTCTTACCGATGCCGAAATGAAGGCTGCTAAAAATTCGGGCAGGGAATGATTGTAGTTGATGCTAACATACTTGCTTATTTTTGGCTGAAATCTCCGTACTTCGAGAAGGTAGCTGAATTGTATAACGTAGATCCAGACTGGACTTCACCTGAATTATGTAAAAGTGAGTTTCGAAATATTCTTGCTGCGTATTTGAGAAAGGGTTACTATACATTGGAAGAAACTAAATGGTTAATTGCTCAAAAAGAAAGTAAGATGATGGGATCGTACTTAGAGGTAGATTCGATTGAAATTCTGAATCTTGTAAATCAATCAACTTGTTCATCATACGATTGCGAGTATGTGGCCCTGGCAAAAAAGACAATGAGACCTTTAATAACGTTTGATAAAAAAATCCTTCAGGAGTTTCCGGAGACTGCTTTCACAGTTGATCAATACATAAGTTCATTGAGCAAATGAGATATTCTTTTTTCTTTCTTTTATTTCTTTGCCAGGTTACTGCCTTTGCCCAAAGCACAAACGCCACCCTCAACGAAGATTATTATCATTGGATTGACCGCTACGAAATAAAGTCCGGCAAAATTGTGCCCGGGTTTTTCACTTCCGTGAAACCTTACAAGCGCGATGTGATAATAAAATACCTGGATACGCTTGCCACGGATGCCTCTATTTTTTCATCAAAGAGCGACCAGTTTAACCTGACTTATTTGCGAAACG
>CAZNRJ010000112.1:0-9977 GCA_964574945.1 uncultured Ohtaekwangia sp.
CCGAAAAATATATTCTTTTCCGCCTGGTGCACTTTTGTATTTTATGATGAAGGCAAGGAGAATTGCCAGTAAGGGCGCCTCCAATAAGTTGATCAGCAAATACTGCCTGTTACTGATTTTAGAGAGAAAATTTCGTGTGGTAAAAATGATTGTTTGTTTTAATCGCGAAGGAAGATGCAAGGCTTTAGGAGGTTCTTCGCGGGCATCTTCAATAACCGAAGGCTTGAATTGATTCCTGAACATTTCGTGCCATTGCATGGGAGTTATCTTGCGCTTATTGGTGGGTTGCCCGTATTCATCCACTACACGCGCTTCGATAATGTTAAAAATTTGTTCGGGGTTTACGTTGCCGCACACTTCGCATTGCCCCCGGTTGCTATCCACCTGATTGGTAGCTTTTTTGAAGTAGGTAACAGCTTGCACCGGATTTCCATAAAATGTCGTGAATCCGCCCGTGTCCATAATGATCATCTTATCAAACATCTTATAGATGTCGGATGAGGGTTGGTGAATGACAACAAAAATTAATTTTCCCTTTAGTGAAAGTTCTTTGAGTAAGTCAATCACATTTTCAGAATCCCGCGAAGACAGACCTGAAGTCGGCTCATCTAAGAAAAGAATGGCAGGTTCGCGAATCAGTTCCAGGGCAATGTTGAGCCGCTTACGCTGGCCACCGCTTATTTGTTTATCCAGTATGCTGCCCACTTTTAAATCCTTGCGGTGATCAAGGCCCAAGTCCCTAAGCACCTTCATTACCCGTTCCTGAATTTCAGGTTCAGGTACCTTCGCAAAACAAAGTTTGGCGTTATAATAAAGGTTTTGATATACGGTAAGCTCTTCAATCAGTAAGTCATCCTGAGCTACATACCCTATTACACCTTCCACTTTGTTTTTATCGGCATGAATATCAAAACCATTAATTTTAATCGAACCTTTTCCGGGCTTTTCCAGGCCTGCAAGAATATTCAGCAGGGTTGTTTTACCTGCACCGCTGGCGCCCATAATCCCAATCAGTTTGCCCGGGCCTTCATTAATTTTCACGTTCCGAAGTCCAACCACTCCATTACGAAAGGTATACTCTTCAATAGTTGCTTTAAAGGAGAGTTTTATAGTTTGTATTTCTTCATTAAAGTCGGCAATTAAATCGCTGTAGTATAAAGCGTCACCATCGGGCGTTTTTAAAATGCTTCCTTGCGAAAACAAATACACCTGACCGGGCTTCATGATAAAGCCATTTAAATTGTTAGCGTCATTGCCTAAGTATTTAACAAAATACATTTCAACGCTGCTTACGTGCATAAATACAAGCTTACCATCTACATGGGTATGCAAATGTTTTTGGAGGGGGGCTGTCTTTTCGCTGCCCGCATCGGCAATAAGAATGTCAGTAAAATCAAGAGCGCTTACTTCCTCTGAAACAACAAAACTTTCAATCAATCGATATTCTTCATGGATGATATTAAACACCGTTGATACCGTGTTCACAATTTCCATCCGTTGATTGGTGAATTGCTTATCAGAGCTAACCAATTCAAGGACTTTTATCAATACAACTACTTTTTGTTTTTGTGTGAGGGTCTTATTGATTTTTTTACAGATGGAGAGTGTTCGTATAGAATCCTTTACAGAAGTTGGCTGATTGCTCCGATCGTCAATGTGTTTTCCAGTTTGCTCGCTATAGCCTGAAATGGTGTCATACAGTTTTAAGTATTCATCTACTGCAGATTTTTCAAGTTCCTGCTGAAAGAAGTTAAGGGCAAATTCACGCTCATTATCTGATACACCGCCATCTTGTTTTGAAATAATAGCAAAAAGCTGAGTCAATGCTTTGAGAATCTCTTCACTCATGGTTAGCCGGTTGGATAATTACGCTATCAGGAACAAGCATTAAATTTAGTAAGGTTGAAATTCAAACGGAACAGAAACTAATTCAGCCAGCTCCTGTCCCGATTCTTCCATGTCTTCGTCATCCTCTAAAAATTGCCAGATTACTTTGGAAGCAGGTACCGTTTCTAAAATTTTGAGGAGGTCCAACATCTCGCGCGAAGTGGCGATATTAAAATATTCGAATTTCACCGTTAGCACCGTGTTGGCGTTAGGTTCTTTACTGTAGTTTTTAAACCAATCTTTTAAAGGGGAAAAAAACGGTGTTGGATTATCGAGCAGTGATTTTCCTTCGATAAGGAAAGTTTCATTTTTTTTATTGAACTCTACGGATGGCGTAAGTTCACTGGCAGGAAGTATTAATGGAGACACAGGCTTATGGGTAAAGTCAATTTTATGTAAAGGAACGGGAAATAAATATCAAATCAATTTGTTCTAAAACCGAATCATTCTTTAAGGCTTTCTTTATTAAAAGCATGGGGTAGCAACAAACCGGCCGAAGCGCATTTGATCCATTGATTATCGGTGTGGTGCATGATTACCTCAAAGGGTTTATTTTGCCGTTCTTCAAACTCGGCCATCACCTGCCTGCAAGCGCCACATGAGGCGGCCGCTGAAAGTTCTTTCTGATTTTTCTTGTGGGCTACGATGGCAATTTTCATGATTCGTTTGCCTGCATGCTGTGCAGCAGCCACGTACAAAGCAACGCGCTCGGCACACATACATAATGGATACGATGCATTTTCCTGGTTCGATCCGGTTATTAAAGTTCCATCTTCCAAAATTAATGCAGCCCCAACATGAAATTTTGAATAGGGTGCATACGCATGGTGTGCAGCTTCCTTCGCTTTGTGAATCAGGTATTTTGACTCCGTATCAAGCTCATCTAAAGATTTAAAAGTTTCGAATCCCTTCATGTCTGTGAATGTTTCTTGGATTAGAAAGATAATAAACCCTTAGCTTGTTCGGAAATATTAACTCTAATTCCTTTAATTTATCCCTATATAATTCAGGAGGATGAAAAAACATATTCTGGTATTGGGTGCAGGAAGGTCTTCTTCGGCTTTAATAAGTTACTTATTGAAACAATCTATACTTAATAACTGGACTATTACGGTTGGGGATATATCCAAACAGTTGGCTACCGAACGCATTGCCGGCCAGGTTTCAGGCTGCGCGGTTGAATTTAATATTGAAGACCAGGAGAGTAGTCGTAAAGCAATTGCTGTCGCAGATGTGGTGATATCCCTATTGCCTGCGCACCTTCATAGTAAAGCGGCAAAAATTTGCCTGGCTGAGAAAAAGCATTTTTTTACGGCCAGTTATGTGAGCGATGAAATGAAAATACTGGATGCTGAAGCGAAATCAAAATCACTTCTTTTTTTGAACGAATGCGGGCTCGATCCGGGTATCGATCACATGAGTGGTATGCAAGTGATTGATCGAATCAAACGTGAAGGCGGTATTGTAACTTCAATTGAATCTTTCACGGGTGGGTTGATTGCCCCTGAAACTGATCCTGAAAATCCGTGGCGATACAAATTCACCTGGAACCCGCGCAATGTGGTTATGGCAGGTCAGGGTACTGCAAAGTTTTTAGAACATGGCCAGTACAAATTCATTCCTTATCAACAACTTTTTTTGCGAACGACTGAAATCAGTGTTCCCGGGTATGGAGAGTTTGAGGGGTATGCCAATCGCGATTCGCTAAAGTATATGGAGACCTACGGGCTGCAAGGGATTAAGACCATGCTGCGCGGAACGTTGCGTAACAAAGGTTTTTGTTCGGCCTGGAATATTCTTGTACAATTAGGATGTTGCGAAGACACCTATCACATGGAGCAGGTGCATGCAATGACTCATCGCGATTTCATTAATTCCTTTTTACGTTTTCACGCTACAGGATCGGTTGAAGAAAAAATATGCTCTGTGTATAAGATATCGCCACACGGTGAGGAAATGAAGAAATTTACATGGAGTGGTTTTTTTACGGATGAGCGTATAGGGTTAGAGAGCGGAACCCCGGCCCGGATTTTAGAACATATCTTAAACAAGAAATGGAAATTAAAACCGGCCGACAAAGATTTAATTGTTATGTGGCATCGCTTTTTATATACCCACAACGGGATTCAAAAAGAAGTACAGGCTTACCTGACAGCAACCGGTGAGAATGAGATTGATACAGCTATGGCAAAAACAGTAGGATTGCCATTGGGCATTGCGGCAAAACTTTTATTGCAGGGGCAAATAAAAAGCAGGGGTGTTGTTATACCGGTGGCAAAAGAATTCTATGATCCCATCTTAATGGAATTGAAGAGCTTGGGGATTGGCCTTGATGAACGTGAGGTTCGTTAGCGTCTTGCGATTACACTTAATGGCAAGGAGATGAAGTAAATACTTGTAATAAGCAAAGAGCCGGAAATCAGAAAACAGATAGTTGTTTGTAGCAGGTAGGAAAGGGGAACCAAAATCATTCCCAATGCAAACTTAAGTGACCCGACAAATTGTGGATCTGAAACTTTATTTTTTAAGATCCAATGTAAAATCCCAAAAGGGATCAAATGGTTAATAAATTGATATACAAATAAAGGATTAAACCATTTGCTGAAGGTTGCTCTCTTTGCAGGAGTTATATCATTAGCGTAATCATTCTTTACCAAAGCTTGATCTGCCTCTAATTGCTCGACCAAATCAGGTTTTATTTTACGATGCGCATGAAAATCAACGATCTTAGCTTCATACTGATCGGGCGGGATGTGCAGGATCAGGGATTTAAGTTCGTCTTCGGTGCGTTTAATAAGGGCTTCGATGTTTTGCTGATGTGTGTTTAACGAATTGCAGACCTCACTCAATACTATAGGTTTCCCGAAATTCACCAGCACACGGGAACGGAAGCTTGTATGCGAATCGTACTGAATGCCTACGGGCACTATCTTCACGCCAAGTTTCCAATCATTTTCTTCTTCTGCGGCAATTCCTATTCGCGCAAAGCCTTTTTGCAGGGGCCTCAAAAACCAGCGATCATTGTGATTGCCTTCACCAAAAATCAAAATACATTCATCTTTTGACAGCAAGCTCACACACATGTCAATGGTTTCATCATTTTTACGCAACGTGCTAAATCCATCGCGAAAGCGGTACACCGGTAACATTTGAAGGATGGTCAGGATTTTTTTAACGAGTGGCTTATTAAACACATTGGCGCGGGTTATAAACCAGGGATCGCGTCTTACGCTGCACGCCATGACAACGGCATCCAGAAAAGCATTTTGATGTGTAGCTACAAAAATAGCTGCCCCTTTTGGTATGGGCGCATGTTCATTTACCTGCCAGCGCCTGAAGTAGAACCACAAGGCTAACCGGGAGTAATTTTTTAATGAATGATAAATTAATTTTTGAATCACCTCCTAATCATGATAAAACAGGCACTCGTCTCCGGACAACGTAGGCGAAAACAAAACCTGAAATTAAGTGCCATACTCCCCACCAGGCTGCCACTACAGCCATCGCAGTATTGCCATCGAAGAAATTGAAAATCAAGATTAATCCCAATCCTGAATTTTGTATTCCGGTTTCAATGGCAACAGTACGATTTACTTCTTCATTGTTTTTTAAGATTCTGCTAAAATAATATGCCAGTAGTAATGCCATTCCGTTTTGCACCAGCACAATCCAAAAAACATCCCCTAAGTACGTAACAAAACCATCTTGATTGTTAAGCACCGCACCAATGATAAACCCGGTTAACATCAGCATAGAAATCAGCCGGATAGGGCTTGATATTTTTTGACTGACAACCGGTAAATATTTTTTGACTGCCATTCCTGCAATGAGTGGGATCAGCAATATGGAAATCATGTTGATCATAAGGGAAAAGAAATCCACTTCAAATGATTTTACTTCAAGGGATAAAGAAGGCAAAAGTGATGACCAAAGAAGAAAACTGATAGGTGTGACTAAGAAAGCGGAGAGAGATGACCACGCTGTTAGTGTTACTGAAAGGGCAACATTGCCTCGTGCAAGTTGTGAGTAAAAATTTGAAACATTGCCTCCCGGGCAACATGCAACCAGTAGCATTCCCATGGCCGTTCCGGTATTGATCGGTAGTACTACGATTAACAGGATAGTCAGTGCCGGTAATAGTATGAACTGGGAAACCAAACCAGTTACAAACGCTTTTTTTTGATTTAGAAGTTGTGTAAAATGAGACCACTGCACATCCAACGCTACGCCAAACATAATAACAGCCAGGCAGATATTTAATATCGTAAGACTAGAGGGAGAAAATTGAATGGAAACTTCGGCAGGCAAGAGGTGGTTGTTTTATTAAAAAAATAAATATACGGGATTTGGCGAAAATCATAGCTACTCCTGATCCTGTTGATTTCTTTCATACCAGGTATCGGTACTCAAATAATCGTCTTGTGCAGCTGATACTGCCAGTTGGTCGCATCGCTCGTTTTCCGGATGGCCGGCATGGCCTTTGATCCACACAAACCTGGGTTTGTATTTTTGATGCAGGGGAATGTAGCGTTGCCACAAATCTTCATTTGCTTTTTTTGCAAAATTCTTTTTTTGCCAGCCCCAAATCCAACCTTTCTCAACAGCATCTACTACATATTTGGAGTCTGAATAAATCGTTATCGGGATACCGAATTTCTTGATTGCCTCCAATCCGACAATCACAGCCAGCAACTCCATTCTGTTATTAGTGGTTAACCGAAAGCCCCCCGAAAGTTCTTTTACATGATTATTAAATTTTAGAATAGCGCCATATCCTCCCGGGCCGGGATTGCCTTGTGCCGCTCCATCGGTGTAAATTTTGATCATCTAAAACTTACGTTGTCTTTAAAAATTTTAACGGCAATAGCCAACAGGATCACGCCAAATACTCTGCGGAGCACTGCAAATACTGATTTACCTAATTTACGCTCCAGCCACGATGAGGAGCGTAACACCAGATAAACGAACACCAGGTTTAATAAAATGCCCACCAAAATATTTACCTGACTATATACGGCACGCAACGATAGAATAGTGGTAAGTGTACCGGCTCCGGCTATTAATGGAAACGCTAAAGGTACTACAGAACCAGAGCCCTGTGCATCCGGATCTTCATGGATTAAGGTCATACCCAGGATCATTTCCATGGCAACAATAAAAATTACGATTGCTCCTGCTACTGCAAAAGAAGCTACATCTAATCCGAAAAGTTGTAAAATGGATTGTCCTAAAAAAAGAAACCCAACCATCAGTAGCGCGGAAATGATAGTGGCCTTTTCGGCATGAATGCGACCTTCCCGCTTTTTTATGGTAATGATAAAGGGAATGGCACCAATAATATCAATCACTGAAAAGAGAATCAGTGATACTGAAAAGATTTCTTTAAAATCCATTGTAAAGTCCATAGTGCAAAATTGAGGGCAAAGATAATATAAATTAATCTCCTCACTGGATGCACAGACGGCATAAAAAAAAGTCACACCCACCACAGGTGTGACTTAACCTAACCTAAAAAAATTATTTTAGAATGAAATCTGATATTGAAGTACTACCTGGCTCCTTCTTCCGCTGCCAATCAATTCAGTACCTTGTTGATCATAAATTGGCCTGCTTTGATAGTCGAGTGTAATCTTACTTCCATGTCCTTTTATCAACCAATTCACACCTACATCAATCACGTTCATTTGCTTATCTAACCGATGATACTTTGCACTCTGCATAGAAACGTAAGGCATAAGCGTTCCATTATCTTCACCCAATAAATCCTTCTTCATTAAGTACCCAACTTGTGCATAAAAAACATTTCCGCTTCCAAACATCGGAAACGCGTTGCCCTGGCTTCCTGCCGGATAGCCAACCTGAACTGAGCTTGCAGGGTTCATGATGCCATTGTACCGGAGATACCCCGGCCCGTATTCATAATCAAAGTAACCGAGGTATGCATTCAGTGCGGTTCCTGTTTCCGTATTGACGGGTGCATCATAAAATGCAGCAACCGACCACAAGGTCATGTTGTGAAAATTTTTAGTTACTCCTCCATCGGGTGAAGTTTCAGTAGCATTATTTTGTGTGATAACCCCTGCTTCAAGATTGAAAACTTTTTTCTTGCCCAAATAAGTGCCCGTCATATATGGAGTAACATGCGATTCTTTGTCGAAGAAATTCCACATAAAAAAACCCTGGTATTGTTTGTGATGACCTTCCTGGGCAAACATGGCATTGTTAGAAAGTGCCGGCAGCGCCTGGCCATTGGTAGCAACCGGAAAAGGATCGCTTAAGATTACCCGGTAATCAAATTTTCCAAGCTGGCCACGGGCATAAACACTAAGCTTGCGCGAGAATTGATCAATTTGATCAACCGTAGCTTGCGCGAATATGGGAATATCCATGGTAGCAATAGTTCCAATGCTGGGTTGACTAAACCGCGAAAGTCCATTGGCAATTGTTAAGCCACCGCCCAGAATTAATTTTTCACTGCCTTTGCTCACCCGGTATTCTCCGAGTGCATCATGAAAGAAGGCTTGTATTTTTCTGTTGCCTTGATTTTGTGACAGAAAATTAAAATTGTTTTGGCCGAACTGAAAGTAAATAAAGACCCGATCAGAAAGCTGACCATATAATTGAAAGCGGGTTCTGCGTAGCCCGATATCAAACGTTTGGTTTGCCGGTTGGTTAAGGACCAGTGTGCCCGGATTGCTCTCGTTATAGCGCAGCCAAATCTGGTTCAGGAAAGTTGCCTTCAAGTAATGACTTCCTTCTTCGTTAAGATTTAATTTCAGTTCTGTAATTTCTTTAGCTTTCTCTTGCGCGAACGAAAAGATCGATACGCACAGAAGAGCCAATGAAGCAATTAGTTTGTTCATGTTAATTAATTTATGAGGTGAAAATAACAGGGAAGAAGATCATCTCTTCCCTGGTTTATTTAAACGGCCTGAGCTTCTTTTTGATGAATAAGGGAAACAAACTCAGCAGCAAATTTAGCCACATAGGTTATCTCAGCAGGTTCAAGCAAGTTACGTTTTTTGTAAAACACTAACCTGTTCCGATGACATTCAATGTGCATCTCTTCACGATTTTCCAGAAACTGGATTAACGGTTCTGTAAAGAAATTGCGCACAGCCAATTCATTTTCGCTACGCAGGTAATATTTCTTTGAGAAAACCGGATGGTCGGTAAAGTCAATATCCTTTCCGGCTACTCCTTCCATTAGCTTAGACCAAAGATTTTCCGGTTCCAATGCGAAATCGGGTATAAGATGATCTGTTTCAGAAAATTGCAGGATGGTAATCTTTGTTTCGGTTTTATCATGCAAGGCTCCTTCCTGGAGAAAAATATCAGCAACTTCTACTTTTCCATCCTCTGTATATTTTGTCAGGATATTTTCTTCGAACAGAATTTTATTACCGCGTTGAATCGGGAAGTCTTTATATTTTATGAAATTCCGGATGCGCTGAGGATAGAATGCAAATTCATGTGCATCTGAAAATTTACGAAGTTCAATTTGACGCGGGCTAAGCTTGATTTCAATTTTAGACTGTGAACCCAGCACTAATTTACGGGCAGCCAACGGGTGGCTTGATAAAAACTGAAATTGTTCAAAACCAATTACGGAAATGGAACCGCCATTGTGCTGGTATTCTTCTTCAAAATGATGAAGTTGCTCCATGAATGAATGATCTACAATCCGCGCATCGGCAAAATTAAGTGTCACTTTCTTTCCCGGTGCTATTTTCTTAAACAGTTTTTTATATCCTATCAGGTTGGAAAAAACAGCGGAGTCTTTTATTGAAATGAAATAATTATTTTCATTTTGTGAGATTTCATAATTCGCTTTGAACAAACTGCGGATAGGCGCCCCGTTAACAATGTGAAAAATGAATTTTGCCAAAAATAAGTCAAATACTTCTTAGAATTCCAGTACCCTTTGTTTCTACCAACATATTTCGGTGAATTAGGATTGCTGGATGTAGGTTTGGCGCATTGTTAAAAGGAAGAATCAATTGCTTAAATCCGTTGTACATCATCGTCGCCTTCAGATAATAAAGGAGAAACCAGCATCCCTCGAAGAAGTGTTGGCAGACCTGCGCAGC
>CAZNRJ010000112.1:9987-10344 GCA_964574945.1 uncultured Ohtaekwangia sp.
TGAGCCAACTCCCAGCAGCAAATCGGTAGAGATTGTTACGGCAATGGTAATAACAAAGATTGCCAGTTGTTCAACACCAATTTTATAGGTTTTAAAAAATTCCTTTGGCGATGCCAACCTATATCCAACAGCAATAAGAAGGGCAGCTAATGCTGAGTTCGGGATCATTTCAATCACCGGAATAAATAGGAGCATGGCAAGTAGTAAAAAAAGGCCGTGGAAAAAGTTAGCCCACCGTGTGCGGGCTCCAAAATTTACATTGGCAGAACTACGCGCAACTTCAGAAATCATAGGCAAGCCACCTAATAAACCTGAAAGCGCATTTCCTGCTCCGAGTGCCGTTAAATCTTTATTTGC
>CAZNRJ010000113.1:0-2016 GCA_964574945.1 uncultured Ohtaekwangia sp.
CACTGGTCGTATTCTGCCAAAAGGCGCGATCTGGAAACCTCGTAATGACGGCTAAAATCAGTACTTATATTTATAGTGTTTGTCAAAACCTGTGGAGAAAAGAACTGGATAGAAAGAAGAGGCTTTCGAACGAAGAGAAAGATTCGCCACAGGTAATGGACATGGACAGCCCCGAAAGGGAAAAGATCATGGCCATGTGTTTGAACCAGTTGGGGGATACGTGCAGAAAGGTATTGATGTATTATTACTTTGATGAGATGTCGATGCAAGAAATAGCTGAGAAGCTTGGGTTTGCAAATACAGATACAGCAAAGACAAAAAAATATAAGTGCAAACAAAAATTAGATGAATTGGTAAAAGCTCAGTACTCTGAGCAAGATTTTTTAGACTGACAAAGACATGAGTAATTTTGAAAAGATAGATGAGTATTTGACCAATCGGCTCAGTGAGCAAGATCGGAAGGGTTTTGAGCAGCAGCTTGGAACAGATTCAGCCCTGAAAGCTGAAGTTGAATTTCAAACCCAAATAATTGAAGGCTTAAAGAAGGCGCGTGCAGCGGAGCTTAAAGCGATGCTAAGTAAAGTACCGGTTGAAAGCGGCTCTGTAACTGAATTTCCTACACTTAAGGTTGCTGCAGGGTTAATTGGTACTGCGATAATTGTTTCAGCCGGCTACTTATATTATGCTGATAATAATAAGGCAGAGTTGCCGGTGATTACAACTCCTGTTGAGGATTCGATCGTGCAATCTGAAGAAGCCAAACCAAATGATCCTGAAGATAACAATGATAATGACAACATTATCGAACAGCCAAAAGAACCTGAAGCTGCAGCAACTCAGCAACAAGCTCAGCCTGTAAAGGCTCCAAGGTCGCGACCATCTGATAATGCCGAAGCGTCACAACCGGTTGACAGACCCGCTCTCGATGTCATCGATCCATCTGAAGAATTAACGGAGAGTATCCCTACCCGTGGAAATACAAGCACCAAGCCTGTTCTTACAATTCCTAAAATGAATGTAGAGGTGGATTCTTCCAGTAAGAAATATCCTTTCCATTATCAATTTACGGATGGCAAAATGATACTCTTCGGCTCATTCGACAAAAGCTTATATGAAATCATTGAGATTAATGGCGAAAGCCATTCAGTGTTTTTATACCACAAAGAAAATTATTACAAGCTCGATGAATCAAAGAATGAAATCACTCCGCTTGAGCCTGTTAAGGATAAAGCTCTCATTCAACAATTGAAGGAATACCGTAAAAAGTAATTCTTATCTTTTCTATTCAAAAAAAATCTCCGTTAACATGGAGGTTTTTTTTGTTTGTGTACTTATTTTATACCGTTTTGGGTACTGAAAATAGTGGAAATGATGCCTATCTTTGCCCATCATGAGTACTGAGGAACGTAAGTTTAAGGTAAAGAAGAAGAAACTGGGTGCCTACCCTTATATAAGTGTAGTGCTAAGTGTTACGCTTGCCTTATTTGTAATTGGCGTATTTGGTTCCCTGGTTATCTACTCGAAAGAACTTGAGCGTGTGGTTCGGGAAAATGTGAAGGTTCAGGTTTACCTCAAGAGCCAGGTGACGGATGTTCAAAAAACTCAAATTGAAAAAGGATTAGCCTCAAAGCCCTTTGTACCCAAGGATAAAGGATCTATTCAATTCATTTCGAAAGATGACGCAGCCAGGCAATTCATTGAAGATACAGGCGAAGACTTTATAAAATTTCTGGGTGAAAATCCTCTGCGGGATGCTTACTTGGTCAGGATTCAAGAAGGTTTTCACGACACCGAGAGCTTAAAAAAAATCAAATCGGAAGTTGAACAGATCAACGGTGTATTTCAAGTGCACTATGTGGAAAACGTAATAGATTCAATCAACAAAAACGTAACAAAAATTGGTTTGATTTTGATGGGATTGGTTTCCCTGCTTTTGCTGGTAGTCGTATTGTTAATTAACAACACACTTAGATTGGCGTTGTTCTCGCAACGGTTCCTCATCAGAAGTATGCAATT
>CAZNRJ010000113.1:2026-2297 GCA_964574945.1 uncultured Ohtaekwangia sp.
GTTTATTCAACGCCCGTTCCTTTACCGTGCTGGTTTGCATGGCTTGATTGCAGGAGTTATTGCCTCTGCCCTGCTCGCGCTTTTATTAAGTTTTGCCACAAAACGGGTGGAGGACTTAGTGTTGATACAGAACAATAACAGGCTGATGCTGCTACTTGCTTCGTTACTTCTTGTTGGAATGGTGGTTGCCATCTTAAGCACGTACCGGGCGGTCAGCAAATATTTAAAACTTTCATTAAATTAGGAATACGGCATTTCCTCCGATGACATA
>CAZNRJ010000113.1:2307-4029 GCA_964574945.1 uncultured Ohtaekwangia sp.
GAATAAGCTTCCTTTCGGAAAAAGAAATTATCAATTGATGGCTGCAGGCGTAATCTTGCTGATCCTTGGCTTCACCATTATGGCGATGGACAAAGATCCCTATGGATTTGGTTTCATGGGAATTACGCTGAGCCCTATTATTGTTTTGGGTGGATTCATTACGGAGATCTTCGCGATTCTCTATACACCAAAACAAAAGTAACAGCCCACATCCATGTCTTTCTTTGAAGCCATCATGCTGGCCATCGTAGAAGGCCTTACGGAATTTTTACCGGTGTCATCCACGGGGCACATGATCATTGTCTCCTCTGTTTTAGGAATAGCTTCCGATCCTTTTACCAAAATGTTCACCATTGCCATTCAGTTCGGAGCGATCCTTTCCGTTGTTGTCTTGTACTGGAAGCGATTCTTTCAAACCTTCGATTTCTACTTTAAATTATTAGTTGCGTTTATTCCTGCCATGGTACTCGGCCTTCTTTTCAGCGATAAGATTGATCAGCTTCTCGAATCAGTTGAAGTTGTAGCCGTCATGCTGATCCTTGGCGGAATTATCTTTCTCTTTATTGATAAAGCTTTCAAGGATTCCGAAGGGAATGGCGAAACAGAAATTACATACAGGAAAGCGCTTACTATTGGGTTCTTTCAAACCCTTGCGATGGTGCCCGGGGTATCACGATCGGCCGCCACTATAATTGGCGGGCTTACCCAAAAATTAACAAGAAAAACGGCTGCTGAATTTTCGTTTTTTCTGGCCGTGCCCACTATGCTGGCTGCTACGGGGTACAAACTTTTAAAATTCTATTTAGAAGGAAATGCATTTGGCTCTCATGAAGTTGCCGTGCTTGCTGTCGGGAACATCGCAGCGTTCATTATTGCCATTATTGCCATCAAATCTTTTATTGCGTTCCTCACCAAACATGGATTTAAACTGTTCGGTTATTACCGGATAGTACTCGGCCTGGTTATTCTTACCCTTTATTGGCTTGGTATTGACTTAGCCATTGTTTGATATGGAAAGTTCTGGTCAAATGATTCTGATTGACAAACCTATTGGCTGGACATCCTTTGATGTAGTGAACAAACTGCGCTACAAACTAAAAATAAAAAAGATTGGACATGCGGGAACACTTGACCCGCTTGCATCGGGATTGCTCATTCTTTGTACGGGGAAAATGACCAAACGTATTGATGAATTCCAGGCCCAGGAAAAAGAATACACCGGGAAGTTTATTATTGGTCAGTCAACTCCATCGCACGATCTTGAAACAGAAATTACTGAGACCAAAGACATCTCAGGGGTTACGGAAGGACAAATCTATTCAGCAGCCAAAAAATTAACAGGCATTATCCAACAAATTCCACCACTCCATTCAGCTATAAAAGTTGACGGCAAACGAGCTTATAAATTAGCCCGTAAAGGAAGCGATCTGGAATTAAAGCCACGTGAAGTAACGGTTTCACAATTTGAAATTACGCGCATTCAAAAACCGGAGATTTATTTCCGGATTGTTTGCTCAAAAGGAACCTACATCCGTAGCCTGGCGCGCGACTTTGGTAACGATCTTGGCGTAGGCGCCTACCTTACAGAGTTATGCAGAACCCGGATTGGCGAATTTAAGTTGGAAGATGCACTGACACTTGATCAAATTAATCCAGCTTTGCCTGTATGAAAATCTATCACACACTGGAAGACTTCGCCAAACTTACCTATGGAGTAGTTAC
>CAZNRJ010000113.1:4039-9451 GCA_964574945.1 uncultured Ohtaekwangia sp.
GTAGTTACCAGTGGTACGTTTGATGGAGTTCATATTGGGCATCAACAAATACTAAACAGGTTAAAAGAAATAGCCAATAAAAATGGTGGCGAAACAGTTGTAATAACTTTTTGGCCACATCCGCGCTTAATCCTCAAGCCCGAAGAGCCTTTCATAAAGTTGTTAAACACGTTTGAAGAAAAAGCAGAATTGTTAAGACTTCAGGGCATTAATCACTTGCTAAGAATCCCGTTTACAAAAGAGTTTTCTCAAATTTCGTCTCAGGAGTTTATCTCAAAAATTCTGGTTGACACTATTGGCACCAAAAAATTAGTTATTGGGTACGATCATCGGTTTGGAAAAAACCGCGAAGGAAGTTTTGAACAACTGAGCCTCAATGCGCCTGCTTATGGTTTTGAAGTAGAAGAAATACCCAGGCAAGAGGTTGATCATGTAGGGGTAAGTTCAACCCGAATCCGAAAAGCATTGGGTGAAGGAGACATTGACACGGCCAATCATTTTTTGGGTAGGCCCTACTCCCTTTCAGGCCGGGTGATTAAAGGTGACAAGCTGGGGCGTGTACTTGGATTCCCTACTGCAAATATCGATTTAGATTCGCACGATAAGTTAGTGCCGGCAGAAGGCATTTACGCGGTGTCGGTGATCCATGAAAAGAAAGAATATGGAGGCATGCTCTACATTGGCAATCGGCCAACCGTGGACGGGACCAAGCGCTCCATTGAAGTAAATATCTTTGAGTTCAGTAAAGATATTTATGGTGAAACGCTTCAGTTATCCTTTCTAAAACTTCTACGCTCCGATTCAAAATTTGAAGACCTTGAATCTTTAAAAATTCAGCTTCAGCAAGACAAAGAATCTGCGTTGAAAGCTTTGAAAGACCTGTTGCAACCTCATCCCGGGCCCTTCTCCAAAGGAGAAGGGTGACGATCGCTCTAACTTTGTTTCAATAGCACGCTTCCTATTAGAAATGAATATACATAGTTTAATGATGTGAGCGATTTGGAATTTGCATTCAGTAATCTGAGATTTGATTTTAAACCCTGATGTATGATTAACAAAGTTGTATCCGGTGCTGCTGAGGCTGTCAAAGATATTCCAAACAATGCTACGCTTATGCTGGGCGGATTTGGCTTATGCGGCATTCCTGAAAACTGTATCCAGGCATTGTTAAAGACAGGCGTAAAAGGATTAACGTGTATTTCAAACAATGCCGGAGTGGATGATTTTGGAATTGGTTTGCTTCTTAAGACAAAACAAGTCAAAAAAATGATCTCGTCATACGTGGGTGAAAATGCAGAATTTGAACGGCAATTACTTTCAGGGGAGTTAGAGGTTGATCTGATCCCGCAAGGTACTTTGGCAGAACGAATCCGCGCGGGTGGTGCCGGTATTCCAGCCTTCTTCACGCCTGCAGGTGTTGGAACTGAAGTAGCCGATGGAAAAGAAATGCGTGACTTCGATGGCAAGCCTCACCTGCTTGAGCACTGGCTTCGTGCAGATTTTGCAATTGTCAAAGCCTGGAAAGGCGACACCTCAGGAAATCTTATTTATAAAGGCACAGCAAGAAACTTCAACCCAATGATGGCAACAGCCGGTAAAATTACAATTGCCGAAGTGGAAGAATTGGTGCCCGTTGGTGAGTTGGATCCGAATCATATTCACACACCCGGAATTTTTGTTCAACGAATCTTTCAGGGAAAGGATTACGAAAAGAGAATTGAGCAAAGGACAATCACGGGTTAATTTGATGATGGTTGATTTGATAATTTGAAAATGAATTTAAAGTCACATGAGAAATGATAAACCTAATCTAATTGTTGATTTAACTTTTGATTTTTCAGTGAAAATTCTTGAATACACTGAGCTATTAGAATCAAAGCGAAAATACAATCTTGCAAATCAACTGTTCAGGTCTGGCACTTCCATAGGAGCCAATACCTGGGAAGCACAAGATGCTGAGAGCAAAACCGATTTTATCCATAAATTTAAGATAGCGGCCAAAGAAGCCAATGAAACAAGCTATTGGTTGCGTCTTTGCAAAAGAGTAAAATCCTATCCAGATTCAGGTTCTTTATTGAGTGAATTGGAAAGTATTCAGAAAATTATCTCAAAGATTATTGCAGTATCTAAAACCAAAAGATGACTCGTCCATTATCAAATTATCTGATTATCAAATTTTCAAATTACTATCATGCTTGACAAAACAGGGATTGCTAAACGAATAGCACAGGAAGTAAGGGATGGTATGTATATTAATTTAGGGATTGGAATTCCCACATTAGTAGCGAATTTTATTCCTGCCCATCTTAATGTAGTGCTGCAATCCGAAAACGGGTTACTGGGCATTGGTCCGTTTCCAAAAGAAGCTGAGGTGGATGCCGATCTGATCAATGCAGGAAAGCAAACAATTACCATGATGCCCGGCTCTGCGCTTTTTAGTTCAGCCGAAAGTTTTGCCATGATCCGTGGTGGCCATGTTGACCTTACGATATTGGGAGCTATGGAAGTTTCTGAAAATGGTGACATTGCCAACTGGAAAGTGCCGGGAAAAATGGTGAAGGGCATGGGTGGAGCCATGGACCTGGTTGCCTCTGCCAAGCACATTATTGTGGCCATGCAACATTGCAGCAAAGAAGGTGCATCCAAACTTTTAAAAAAATGTACACTTCCCATTACGGGGATAAAATGTGTTACGAAAATTGTAAGCGATCTTGCTGTTTTGGACATTCTCCCGCAAGGTGGCTTTAAATTATTGGAGCGTGCGCCCGGGGTTTCGGTAGAAGAAATCAAAAACGCTACCTCAGGAAAATTGATTGTGGAGGGCGAAATCCCAGAAATGGTTTTGTAATTTTGTGTATGGCGAAATTAGTAAAAACAACGTTTGAAGAGGAACAGAATGCCAAGGACGAATATTTCTTAAGCCTAACACCCCTGCAACGGTGGGAAGCAGCTTTAAAAGTGCGTGAACTGATGCGAAAGCCAGGCGTTGATTATTCTTATACAGGATTGAAGGTGAGAATAACGAAACCATCAAAATGAGTCTTCATAGCGATAATCATGTCAGGTTTCTAAAAAAACTGCTGAAAAATATTCTATTGTCGTTGATTTTTCGGGTCTAAAAATCCAGATGATTGATATTCGTGATTTAATACGAAACAAACAATCGCTTAATAGAAAAGGCGAAAAGTCATATTTCGACAAATATGATCTTGAGGTACTCAAAAAAATAATTAAGAAACAGAAATAGCAATGAAAAAATCCAGTATTCAGTTTTCAATAGATCTCGATAATAACAACGTTCCTGAAAAAATTCTTTGGGACGCTACCGATAAACCCGAGGGCACACCCTCCGAAACCAAATCGATCTCTGTTTCCTTGTGGGATGATCAGCAAAAAAACACCATGCGCATTGACCTTTGGACGAAAGATATGCCGGTAGATGAAATGAAGCGGTTTTACATTGAATGTGTAGGTGGAATCGCCCAAAGTGTCCTGAGTTCAACAGGAGATGAAAAAATGGCAAATGAAATAAACGCCCTGTGCGACCGCCTGGTAGAATTGGTGAAGCAAGAAAAAAACCAGATCCTGCCTCCTTAAAATCTTGTTAGGGTTTTGAAAAAAGACCTTATCAACCGTTTGCAATTTGCCTTTTTCTTGTAGATTTAAGTATTAAACCCATAATACTTATGAACATACTCTATAAAAAAGCGTTGCTGCTCGCTCTTTTTTGGCTCGGTGGGACGGCCGTCTTATTGGCTCAAACAACATCGATTTCAGGAACCGTAAAGGATGCCAGTGGCGATGCATTAGCCGGTGTTAATATTGTTGTAAAAGGAAGGGTAATAGGTACTATTACCAATACAAGTGGTGGATATAACCTCACTGTAAATCAAGCGCCTCCCTTCACATTATCTTTCTCATTTATTGGTTTTGCCACCCAGGAAATTGAAGTGACCAATGCCGAAACCAAATTAGATGTTAGCCTGGAAGAACAAACTTTGCTGGGCCAGGAAGTAGTTATCACTGCCTCTCGTGTTGAAGAGAGTATTATGCAGTCGCCTGTTACCATTGAGAAGATGGATCTTCTCACCATTAAGCAAGCGGCCACTCCTGATTTTTATGATGCCCTGGCTAATGTAAAAGGTGTTCAGGTTAACTCCGGAAGCTTAAATCTTACTTCCGTAAATACACGTGGGTTTGCTACCATTGCCAACGTTCGGTTTGTTCAGTTGGTAGATGGAATGGATACACAAGCTCCCCTGCTAAACTTCCCGACAGGAAACATTGTTGGCATTGGTGAATTGGATGTGGAGAGTGTGGAACTTGCACCGGGAGCGTCCTCAGCCCTATATGGCCCAAATGCTTTCAATGGTATCCTGATCATGAAGAGCAAAAGCCCTTTTGAATATCAAGGGTTAAGCGCCCAGGTTAAGGGCGGTGTAACCAGTTCGGATGCGGGCGGATCTGATCCTTTCGTTCAGTACAGCATCCGGTATGCCAAGGCATTTAAAAACAAATTCGCCTTTAAGCTGAATTTCTCCATGCTTCAGGCAACTGATTGGTTAAGCAATGACTATAAAACTTCACGCACCCTTCCTGAATCAACAACTGATTTAAGCGGTACAAAAGACTTTGATGGGTTAAACTTATATGGGGACGAAACACGAATCGCTGTGCCCGTACCAAGTATTGGAACTATCACACGCACCGGGTTCAGGGAAGAAGATATGCTAAATGCATTCTCCGATGGACGTGAAGCTAAGAGTATTAAAGGTGATGTGGCCCTTCACTATAGAATAAACGATAAAATAGAAGCCCTATACAACTACCGGTATGGTGGTGGTAGCTCAATTTATCAGGGCACTGAAAAGTATGTGTTAAGGGATTTTACCCAACAATTCCATAAGTTAGAATTGCGTGGGGAGAATTTCTTTGTGCGCGGTTATCAAACAGCCACAGATGCGGGTAAATCATATAATCTATCTGCCTTAGGAGGGTTTGCTAACGAAACATACAGTCCTTCGGCCACTAATTGGGTACCCGATTATGTAGTGGCCATGCAGGGTTATATTCCCGGTGTTACGGCAGGTGATCATGATGCTGCCCGTGCCTTCGCTGATAGAAACAGGCCTCAGCCTGGTACTGCAGAATATAATAGCCTTATGAAAACGGTGCGTGATAATTATTTTCAACGCACTCCCACTGGTTCATGGACCGATGAAAATGGTGGTGCACATCCTGCTTCTGGTGGTGGCGCATCATTTCTTGATAATTCAAAACTATATCATGCCGAGTTTAACTACAACTTCATGAACCAGATTGATTGGGCAGAACTTCAAATTGGTGGAAACGTAAGACGTTATGATTTGTTTTCAAGTGGAACCATCTTCAATGAAGATCCAATTGCTGGTG
>CAZNRJ010000113.1:9490-10302 GCA_964574945.1 uncultured Ohtaekwangia sp.
AGATTTCCAACGCATTAAGATAGACGAATTTGGCGGCTATGCGCAAATCGCAAAAACATTTGCCGATGCTTTGAAACTAACCGCTTCTTTGCGTTACGATAAAAATGAAAACTTTGATGGACAAGTCACTCCACGGCTCTCTGCAGTTTATACATTCTCACAGAATCATAATATAAGAGGCTCTTTCCAAACCGGTTTTAGAAACCCGGATACACAAGCACAGTTCATCTACTTCCCATCTTCCAGTGGAACTTTGTTGGGTAGTACTGAAGCTAACGCAGGTCGTTATGGAGTGCATAACGGGGGTGCCTGGACACAGGAGTCCTATAATGCATTTAGGGCATCAGGCGGAGTCCTTGCTACCGATGGTACTCCTACAGGTGGAAACTCCAGCCTTTTGGTAACTGCGGACATTCCGTATGTACAACCTGAACAATTGAAGTCATTCGAAGTGGGTTACAAAGGGGTTTTCTCAAACAGGCTTCTGATTGATTTGAATATGTATTATACATCGTACCAGGATTTTATCGGAGGTCAGATTGTTGCTGTAAAGGCTCCAACCACACATCAGGGTAACACAGTTAATGCCGGAAGTTTATATAGTTTATATAACAACTCCTTAGAAAATGTTACATCGTTAGGCGCTGGTTTAGGGTTCACCTATTCATTGCCCCGTAATTTTTCGCTGAACGGAAGTTATAGCTATGCTTCGTTTGATGCGAATGAGTCTGCTGATTTTCGTTCCAGGTTTAATACTCCGAATAATAAGTTTAACGTAGGAATAGGAAACAGAAAGGTGCTTGACAATTTAG
>CAZNRJ010000114.1:0-10016 GCA_964574945.1 uncultured Ohtaekwangia sp.
GGTATTTCCAATAGTTGCGGGTTTTGGTGTAGTCGTTTTGGTTGGTAAGCACGGCAACAATATCCAATACTGAAAACCACCACCTGGCGTTTTGTTCATCCCAAAGGGCACGCACTTCGCGGTCATCAAAAAATCGTATGGATATCTTTGTGTTCATAACGCAGCCGCTTTTTCAGTTTTTGGTTCGGTAAGCTACTGCGAAATACCATTTCTGCTCGGCCTCGTTCCAAACCGTTCTTACCTGCTTGCTTTCAAATAATTTGATGTTGCTCATTTATACTTTCCTAAACTTGAAAATACTCTTTTCCCCTGATTTGCGGAACTCAAAAAAATTGATTCCCCGGTACCTGTAGGTTTAGGTTTTCTACCTAAGGCCGTGAGTTCTGAAATTGGTGTATAAGCAACGTTAGTACGTTGACGGGACAAACAAATTTAACCAATTGGTTGGGTTACAAAGTTGCCGGTGAAGAACACCGGCAAAGGCGGGGGGAAAACAAGCAGACAAAAAACTGTCCAAGTATTATGTTGCTTAACTAAATTGTAGGGAACACTAGGAGAAATTCCGGGTTTTTTGCTTTCAGGCGTGAATTTCTAATTTTGAAATCAATTGTTTCACATGGTTGTTATTTCGAAAACCATACTAACCAGTTTTGCAGAACACCATGCTGATGCTATTGACCCATTAAACGAGTGGTGGATAAAAACCAAAAAATCGGATTAGCGATCATTACCTGATATCAGGAAAACGTTTCGAACAGTCGATTATGTAGGGAATGACCGCTATGTGTTTAACATAAAAGGAAACCGCTACCGGCTTGTTGCGATGATCTTTTTTGATATTCGCACCCTTTACATCCGGTTTGTGGGTACCCACGCTGAGTATGATAAAATTGATTGTACAACGATATAAAAAAAATACCAATGCTAACCAAAATCAGAACAGAGAAGGAATACCAGATTACCATGAAAACAATCGAATCCCTTTTGGACAAAGCAACAAAGAAGGGCGGTTTTCATTTGCTTGAGAAAAGTGATTCCACATTGCTGGCCAGCCTTTCAAAATTGGCCGAAACATACGAAGACAATGAAAAGGCATTAATGCCCATACAACCAAAAAATCTTCAACAGGCAGTAGCTTTTAAAATGGCACAGCAGAACATAAGCCAGGCTGAACTGGCTAAAAAACTGGGCATTCGTGCGCCCAAGCTTTCACAAATTCTCAGTGGCAAAAGAAATGCGGACGTAGAATTTCTGAAGGCCTTGCATAAAAAACTGAACATCGATGCGGATTTTTTGCTGATGCATGCCTGATACAAACTGGGTTATTTGTTTGCATAACCATACCAACATAAACTATGGATTTGTTGGTGACCCCCCCTATTGTCGCGCGCGCAACACCAACATTGGCGAGCTGATTTGAGGAACTCAAAAAAATTGATTCCCCGGTACCTGCAGGTTTAGGTTTTCTACCTAATGCCGTGAATTCTGAAATTGGTGTATAAGCAACGTTAGTAAGTTGGCGGGACAAACAAATTTAACCAATTGGTTGGGTTACAAAGTTGCCCGGTGAAGGCGGGGGTGCTCATTTCGCTTGGTCTTACAATCTTTATAGAAACACTTTGTCCTATGTCATGATGGTATTTTGTCCAGTCTAACAATCATCACTCACCTTTTAAATTCTCTATTGGTTTTACAAATGCCGCACGGATAGTTTGCGATCCAATGGTAATGACTGCAAAGAAAATCAGAATAAATACACCGATAGTTATTGCCGTTAAATCTAATGAGGTGTGATAGGCAATTCTGTCAAGCCACAGCATGTTCACAACGTATGCCAGGGTCACACCTAAAGCAATCGCGATCGCTAGCATCATTAAAAAACCTTTCGAGAGAAGAAGTATCAAAGCCCTGTCGCTGGAACCCAATATCTTCCTGATAGAAATTTCTCTGAGACGTGTTTCGGTTGTATACGCAGCCATGCCGAGTAACCCCAGGCAAGAGATCAGAATAGCCAACACGGAAATGAAGCCAATCACCTTAATAACGTCTCCAAAGAATATCTCGTACGACTGGGCAATTTCCGAATCGATCTTTTCGAGGTCAATTTTCAAATCCGGATTAACCACTGCCCATGCTTTTCCGATCGCATTGACCGCATCGCTGTACGTTCCAGTGTACCTAACCTGAACGAGTTTAAATTGTTCTGGATCATACATCAGGCCCATCGGTGTTATAGCGTCAAATAAATCTTTGTGATTATAATCTTTCACTACGCCAACAATCGTCTTTCGCGAAGAATCCGGTTGAAAGATAATTTCCTGGTTTATTGCATCCTGGTCGGAGACAAACCCAAATTTCTTCACCGCCTGCTGGTTGATAACAATAAAGCTCTTGTTCAATTTGCCATTTTTATCGGTGAAAAAATTTCCCGCAGATAACTTGATATTCATGTTCTCCAGATAGTTTTCGTCCACCAGAAAATATCCGAGATCAGTCCAGTCAGTATCCTCCAATTTTCTTTTAAATCCCTCATGGTAAAAACTTCCTGAAGCCGGTATATGCGATGCCGCTGAAACGGATGTGATATTGCTGTATTTTACCAACTCCGTCTTCAGCACCTCGTATGAACTGTTGCTAAGTCGCACCATGATATTATTCCGTGCATTAAAACCGAGATCCTGACGAACAAAGAGCGTGAGCTGATTATAAACCAGAATCAACGTAAGAATAAAAAAGAGTGAAAGTGTGAATTGTGAAACCAGCAACACTTTACGCATGCCCATTTGAGAGAACAGCTTCATGTTATTCAGATTCTTGAGAACTTTCACTGGCTGAAATGCTGACAACACAACGGCTGGAAACAGCCCTGCCAAAATTCCAACAAATATGGCGAAGAGCACAACCAGCGTGTACACAACGTAGTCTGCTTGCAAATCCCAGTTAAGCATCCTCGCGAAATTCAACTGAAGAAACATCGGTTTAAAAAAGAACATAAATCCAAACGCGACTACCAAAGCGAACATTGTCAACAGGATGGACTCAGAAATGAATTGAACAAAAATTTGCCATCGCGTGGCACCTGTAACTTTACGAACACCAATTTCGCGTGCACGCGTCAGTGATCGGGCAATGGACAAATTGGTAAAATTAAAACACGAGGTGAGCAAAATGATTAGTGCCAGGCCACTGAAGAAGTACACGAATAGCCATGGCAATATTGGCCCGATGGGATTTTCAAGCATTGGTCCGGGAGTTATGTCCAATATGGATTGTAACTCGAATTTCATCTTAAATGCATCGGGACTTGTAATGGTAGCAATATGCTGTTCGTAAATCTGATCAAAATAGGATTGAATATCACGAGTAGATTTCCCTTCGTTCAGCAATAGGTAAGTCCAGCCGTTGGAATTGTTGGTCCAGCTTTCCATTTCATTTCGGTAACTTCGATCATCAAGAATTCCCTTCACAGATGCCATGCTGGCTAAGCTCTCAAACACAATGTGCGATTTGTTACGGGTCTCTTTCATAACACCGCTAACAGTAAATGTGCCAAGAGTTCCCACTTTAATGGTTTGCCCCACTGGGTTCTCCACCTTGAAAATTTTGCTGGCCGCTTTTCGTGTTAGCACAACTGTGTAAGGTTCTTTTAAAGCAGTGTTTGGATCTCCGTGCTCAAGTTCATATTGAAACAAATCAAATACTTCCAGGTCGGCAAAAAAACCAGTCAATGGTATGTTCGCATCCTGATTTTCAAATTCAAGCCAACTGTTTCCAAACCCCTTCTTAAGACGCACCACCTTTTCGATCCCAGTGTAGTTATCCAGAAGTTCTTGCTTAAGTTTCATGGTGGAGGCGGCATTAGGTTCACCTTGTCCATCCTGAGTGGTAGCACCTACGGTAGTCACCTGGAAAATCCGGTTGCTCCGCGTGTTGTACCGATCATAACTCAACTGATCGGCCACAAGCATAATTATGGACATTGAAATAGTCATGGCAACGGCAAGGCCAAACACATTGATAGCAGAAAAAAAACGATGACGAAATAAACTACGAATAGCAGTTTTTATGTAATTACTGAACATAGGATTGGACTTTGAATTGTTAACTCCTCGAATTCTGGTTGAAGACGCATGAAGTTTTTGAATGTTACATGATTTCGTTATCAGGATAACGCGATAATAAGTCAAAACCAATGTCAGCTTTACCTCTAATTACCCTCAAAAGTTAAAATATGTCCGTTGGAAAGCTAATTTCTACTTCTTGCCGTGAATGGGAATTGACTCTTACCATAGCTTTGAATGTACCATGGGTATAGCATGTCTCAAGCTTTATTTTTTGTTTCTTGTGTTCTCAATTAAATTCTTTAGTCTTTTGTCAATTCTTCACCATAAGCTGCCCGTTTGTTTCCCTTTTGATGTTCATTCACCAAGAGCCTTCCAATTTCAAAATATGTTGAAGCGATGGTTTTGTTGACATTTCTTACAACATTTTTTCGTGCCTCTTCAAGTATCAACTTGATTTCTTTAACAATACTTTTATCAATGGATTTCATATTTTCTGTACGCAATCTTTGGAAGCTTACAACTTGCTTGCTTATAACCGAAATAATTTCATTATTTTTTCTGTTGATGTCAGCATCAAGTCTCAACGAATTCGCATAACCCCACAATAAGTCTGTTTACTTAACTATTGTTATGCTGTGTCAAAACATTTTCCTAAAGCAACTTCGCCTCCAGCGTAATATCCGTATTCAGCAGTTTTGAAATAGGGCAGTTGGCTTTGGCATCGGCTGCGCAGGCCTGGAATTTATCGGCAGCAATGCCCGGCACGCTGGCGGTTAAATCTAAGTGCGAGCTGGTAATGGCCCCGTCCTCAAACGTGATGGTGCATTTCACGGTGAGGTCATCGGCTGTAAAGCCGGCTTCGTTCAGCACAAAGCTCAGCTTCATGGCAAAGCACCCGCTGTGCGCTGCGGCAATCAATTCTTCGGGGTTGGTGCCCACGCCTTCGGCAAAGCGCGAGTTGAATGAATATTGTGTGTTACTTAATACCGTGCTGGCGGTGGACACACGTCCTTTTCCTTCTTTACCGGTTCCTTTCCAGTTTGCTGTGGCTGATCGTTTCATAACTTTTCTGCTTTAGTTTTCACGATCAAGGTACGGTTTCTGTTTTTAAGAAGAAATGATGCGGAAGTTTGGGGCTTGCAATTGGTTTTAAATGTTTACACATTTGTTTAACAATTGTGTCAAATTCTTGATTTTGACTGAAGCAACAACGGAAGAGCGCATTTTAGATGCTGCCATGAAGGTTTTTACCAGGCGTGGCTTTGCGGCTACGCGCACGGAAGACATTGCGAAAGAAGCCGGTATCAACCGGACGTTGCTCCATTATTACTATCGCGATAAGCAAACCATTTTCAACCTCATTTTCGAAACGCGCTTCAAAGAATTTTTTAAAGGATTGTTTTTGATTTTCGAAGCCGACAATATTTCATTGTTCGAAAAGATCAGGCGCATGGTAGACCATGAAATCACGATGTTAACAAAACACCCCGATCTCGCGCGTTTTATCATTACTGAGATCGCCCATAATCCTGAATTGCTGATCGAGTATGGAAAAAAGTTGGGCATGAACCCCCGCGTTCTCAAACAGTCATTTGAAGACCTGGTTGCCCGTGAAATAAGCGCGAACATTATTAAACCGATTGAAGGCCGGCAACTGCTCATGAACATCATGTCGCTGTGCATCTACCCGTTAGTGGCCAAACCCATCATTCTCACCATGATGAATGTGGATGAAGTAACATTTGGCAACATGATGGAGCAACGTAAAAAAGAGGTGAGTGAATTTATTATCAACGCAATAAAAAAATAACCATGCGACCTACATTAGCCAGTGTATTTTTTCTTTTTGCCGTAATTTCTTCATCATGGGCTCAAACACTCACGATTGACTCCTGTTATGAAAAGGCGAAACGAAACTACCCGCTTATCAAACAGTATGATTTGATTAATAAATCTACAGAGTATAATATTTCAAATGCAGGGAAATCATACCTGCCGCACCTTAGTGTAACCGGTATTGCAGGGTATATTATTAAAGGAATTCCATCTGTGGCGCCACCCTCCGCAGAAGCTTCGGAAGATAAATTTCAATTTATAGGTATCGGTCAGCTCAATCAAACCATTTGGGACGGAGGGGCAACCCACGCACAAAAGGAACTGATTAAAACCACCGCTCAGGTAGATAAAGCCGAAGTGGATGTTGCGCTCCACGGCATTCGCGAGCGCATCAACCAATTATTTTTTGGTGTTTTGCTCATGGATGAACAACTACAGTTGTTAACCATTCTTACTGATAACCTTAACCGCAACTTAAGCGCTGTAAAACTTTCAAATGAAAATGGAGTAGCCTATTCATCGGATGTGGATGAAGTAAAAGTCGAGATACTGAAGGTTGAACAACGTACTGTTGAAATCCGGTTTGTGCGTGAGGGATACATTAATATGCTTGCCTTGATGATCGGGGAACCTGTGAACACAGGCACAAGGTTTGAAAAGCCCTTTGTTGAACCGGGCTTGGTAAGCGATATCCACAGGCCAGAGTTGGCGCTTTATCAGCATCAACGAAACCAGGCAGAGCTACAAAATTCAATTAACAAGGTTAGCTATATGCCAAAAATCGGATTGCTCGGAGCGGGCATTTTGATTCAGCCCGGTGTTGCGTTCGGAATAGAAAAAATAAATTCATTAGCCATTGCCGGCCTGAGTGTTTCATGGAATACCAACGGGCTTTATAAATCGTCCAACAATCGGGAGTTAACCAAAATTGGTTTAGACAGGATTAACGTTCAACAGGAAACATTCCTGTTTAATACAAGACTGCAATTGACACAACAAAACAGCGACATTGAAAAGAGCCGGACCATTGTTGAGAAGGACCGGCAAATTGTTGCTTTAAAATCTTCCATCAAAAGCGCATACGAGCAAAAGTATAAAAACGGAATGTGTACAATGAATGATTTGCTGCTGGCTACCAATGCCGAAACCGAAGCCCGAAGCAACCAGGCGCTGCATGAAGCACAATTACTATTGAGCGTTTATACTCACAAAACTACTTCTGGAAATTAATGAATCATTGAAACACATGCTTATGAAACCATATCATTTTTATTTATTGATTGTCCTGATCATTTTTTCTTGTGACAACAATGCGGGAAAATTTGATGCCACAGGAATATTCGAAGCCAAAGAGATCATCGTATCTTCGGAGGCATCCGGAAGATTGTTGGAATTTAATCTTGAAGAAGGCGAGGTGCTGAAGAGCGGGCAAAGAATTGGCGCCATCGACAGCACACAACTCTATCTAAGTAAACTTCAGTTGGCCGAAAGCCAAAAGGCAGTGCTGGCAGGCAGGCCAGACATCCAAACCCAGATGGAAGCCACGCGGAAAGAAATTGAAAACACCCAGGTTGAAAAAAAGAGAATTGAAAACTTAGTAAAAGGTGAAGTGGCCAATCAAAAACAACTGGACGATATTAACTCAAAGCTGGCAGTTCTTGAATCAAGGCTGGCCGCGCAGCAAAATAGTTTACGAACTACTACTTCCACTTTAACTGAGCAAAGCAATGCCATTACCATACAGATGTCGATGGTTCAGGATCAACTAAGGAGGTGTACAATTGTTAATCCGGTAGATGGCACGGTGCTTACGAAATACACCATGCAAAACGAAATGACTTTGCCCGGTAAGGCGCTGTATAAGATTGCCGATTTATCAACCTTGATTTTGAGGGCGTATGTTTCGGGCGATCAGTTACCGCAGTTTAAGTTAGGGCAACCGGTGACTGTGCTGGTGGATGCGCCAGGCGGTGCATACAAAAACTATACTGGCACTATTACCTGGGTATCGGACAAAGCAGAGTTCACCCCAAAAACCATTCAAACGAAAGACGAGCGTGCCAACCTGGTATATGCCATTAAGATCTCAGTGAAAAACGATGGTTATTTGAAACTGGGCATGTATGGGGAAGTTTTGTTCAATAATCAATTGACAAAAGACAATTAACAATGATTTGGATAGTTTTTGTCAATTGCTTTTTGTCAACTGTCAATTGGAATTCATGAAGGCTGTAGAGGTAAGAAATATCAAAAAGACATTTGCCGTTGAGAAGTCGAGGGTTACTGCCTTACATGATATTTCTTTTGATGTAAATCAGGGTGAGTTGTTTGGATTGATTGGCCCCGATGGAGCCGGTAAGACAACCCTGTTCAGGATCATTACCACGTTGATGATTGCTGATAGCGGAGTGGCTTCCGTAGACGGCTATAATGTTATCACCGATTTTAAAGAAATACGCAAGCGTGTCGGCTACATGCCCGGGCGTTTTTCATTATACCAGGATTTAACCGTTGAAGAAAACCTGTCTTTCTTCGCCACGTTATTCAACACCTCTATCGAAGAGAATTACGACCTGATCAAAGACATTTATGTTCAGATAGAAAAATTCAAAACGCGCAAAGCAGGCGCTTTATCCGGTGGAATGAAACAAAAGCTTGCGCTCAGTTGTGCGCTCATCCATAAGCCCTCAGTTCTTTTTTTAGATGAGCCCACCACAGGTGTGGATGCCGTTTCGCGAAGGGAATTCTGGGACCTGCTTCATAACCTGCAACAGCAAAAAATAACCATCCTGGTATCTACTCCCTATATGGATGAGGCAAGTTTATGCGACCGCGTGGCGTTGATCCAGGAGGGGCGAATTCTTGAAATCGATTCCCCGAAAGGGATAACCAATAAGTTTAACCGCACGTTATGGTCTGCCCGCGCAGAGAATATGTACAAATTATTAAACGACCTGAATGCCCAGCCGGAAGTACACTCATGTTTTCCTTTCGGACAAGAACATCATGTAACCTTTGATGATGGCGAGGAAAATATGAAGCAGGTAGAAGCCAGGTTAAATCAAGTGCACGCATCCTTGAAATTTGAAAAGATACATGTCGGTATTGAAGATTGTTTTATGGAGTTGATGAAAGGATAGGACAATTATGAAAGTTATATCCGTACAAAATTTAACAAAACGCTTTGGTGCATTTACTGCGGTAGACCAGATTTCATTTGATGTAGGCCAGGGTGAAATTTTTGGATTTCTGGGCGCCAATGGTGCGGGCAAAACAACAGCCATGCGCATGCTGTGCGGACTTTCATTGCCCACCAGTGGCGAAGCGAATGTTGCTGGCTTCGATCTTTATAAAGATGCTGAGAAAATAAAAAAGAACATCGGCTACATGAGTCAAAAGTTTTCATTGTATGAAGACTTAACCATTCGCGAAAACATTCGGTTTTATGGTGGCATTTATGGATTGAGCAATGCCGAAATAAAGGAAAAGACAGCGCGCCTTTCACATACCTTAAAGATTGATGATAAATTAAATACACTCGTCAGGGCATTGCCTTTAGGCTGGCGGCAGAAAATTTCCTTTTCCGTGGCGATGATTCACGAACCCAAAATTGTTTTTTTGGATGAACCTACCGGTGGCGTTGACCCTATTACGCGCAGGGAATTTTGGGCGATGATTTTTGAGGCGGCCAATGCAGGCACCA
The DNA here is from genome assembly GCA_964574945.1 of uncultured Ohtaekwangia sp. GTDB lineage: Bacteria > Bacteroidota > Bacteroidia > Cytophagales > Cyclobacteriaceae > ELB16-189. The sequence goes on from CAZNRJ010000114.1 coordinate 9,604, forward strand.
CCGTTTTTGTAACTACCCACTACATGGATGAGGCCGAGTACTGCGGCCGGGTGTCCATTATGGTGGATGGAAAAATAGATGCGCTTGGCGCTCCACAAGAACTAAAGGAAAAATTTTCAGCAAAGGATATGGGCGAAGTGTTTTTGAAATTGGCTCGAGGCGCAAAAAGAGGGGATGAATAAAGTCGTTGTTCGTTGCTGGTTATTGGTCAAATCGAATAACGGGCAACGAATGACGAACAACGATACGAAATGAAACAGTTTTTGTTTTTTATTAAAAAGGAATTTTTGCACGTGTGGCGCGACAAGCGCACTATGTTCATTCTTTTTGGAATGCCCATCATGCAAATCCTGATTTTTGGATTTGCACTTACCAATGAAGTTAAAAACACGCGCATTGCAATTCTCGATAAT
>CAZNRJ010000115.1:0-9950 GCA_964574945.1 uncultured Ohtaekwangia sp.
CAAACTCAATCTGTACTCCCCTAAGTTTTACTTTCTAATGACAATTCTGGGTTTAGTTCAAAGTAATTACAAAACCGTTTCATAGCTTTTGCTTCAGCAGCCACAAAAGGTACTTGAATATCTAATGCTGTTATAGGTGCATAAAACCATCCATTCTGAATCTCATTCCAAAATACCACGAACTTATCGAGCGATTTCATTAGTACATCACGGTCATAAATTTCTTCACCTTCTTTATCGAGCAATCCGGTAAATTGTAATAAGATGTGATTCTTCTTAATCAACTCCCCTTTGTTACACTCAATGTTATTCAGCCGCATCAGCAACCGATGCTCCTGGTCCCAGGCTTTAAATTTTATTTTCCGTGTGCTGAATTCCATAGCTTAACGAACTACCTTTACCGGGAGTTAACGTATGGACGAAAGTAAGAAGGTATTATTCATTATCAATAAATTTTCGGGCGGAAGCTACCAACCGAACGTTGAAGGTCGAATTATTACCCATTGTACCGACCTTGGTCTTGAGCCATCCATCCAGTTTACACAAGGACGCGGGCATGCCACAGAGCTGGCAAGGGAAGCCGCTGCTGCTAAAAGTTACAAAACAATTTTTGCGGTTGGCGGAGACGGAACCGTTAATGAAGTAGCCCAGGGAATTGTGCATACCGATCAAGTCATGGGCATCATCCCGAAAGGTTCGGGCAATGGGTTAGCGCGTCACCTTGGTATCCCTATAAATTTTAAGCAATCTCTCGGATACATTAACTCGCAAACTATAATTGCTGCTGATACTTTTAGGGTAAATGAAAAACTTTCTGTTAATGTCTCGGGGATTGGTTTTGACGGGCACATTGCAGGCTTGTTTGGCAAGAATGGAAAGCGCGGCCTCATCGGCTATAGCAAGTTGGTGCTAAAAGAATTTTTTAGTTATCAGGATTTTTCAGCGGATGTTTTAATTGACAATCAACCCGTACATAAGAAAGCTTTTATCATTGCGTTTGCCAATTCATCGCAGTTCGGAAACAATGCACGTGTTGCACCATTTGCTTCCGTATGTGATGGTGTGCTGGATATAAGCTTTATTCGCAAAGTACCCATCGCGCAAGCAGTTGGGTTTGCCAATAAAATGTTTACAGGACAATTGGAAAGTTCAGCATTCGTAGAGATTGTAAAAGGTAAAAAAATCTCGCTTTCATTTCCTAAACCCATGCCTTATCACATTGATGGCGAAGGAATGGAACCAACCCGCGACTTTACAATTGAAATACACCCGGCCTCATTACGTATGCTGGTGCCATTAAAATCTACCGGAAAGGTTTAGAAATACCCCAAACGGGTTTAGCCAACAGTTAGGTGCTTCCGTATAACCATAGGTTATAAGTCATCTCAAAAATACTCCCCAAGAGTATCTGTCATACCGGATTTATTCCGGTATCTCGTTTTTTTGCACGGATTCCGAGATCGCGGATCGTTGTCCGCGATGACAAAGTATTTTTGAGATGATTTCTAATAATTTTCACACCTCAAAACCCATCAACATGAAAAAACTAATTACTCTTTTTTATTTCATTACGATAGCCTCAGGCGCGTGGGCACAGGCACTCACCACACCGCCCAGTGGCGATAATCAAAAATCAAAAGTGACTCAATTTATCGGACCTGTTGAGGTATCCATTTCATATAGCAGTCCGGACGTGCATGCACCTGACGGAACGGATAGAACCGGAAAAATTTGGGGCGGTGCAGCTCACGTTGGTTTTATCGATCAGGGATTTGGTTCGTCCAAAGCAGCACCCTGGCGTGCTGGCGCAAATGAAAATACAGTATTTACAGTTTCGCACGATGTGAAAATTGAAGGCAAGGAATTAAAGGCCGGCTCGTATGGTTTATTTTTGGCCGTATCAAAAGAAGGGCCTTATACCTGGGTGTTTTCAAAAAACAGTACAAGCTGGGGAAGTTATTTTTATGATGCACAGGAAGATGCATTGCGTGCAGATGTAACACCTGCTGATGCACCCTATACTGAATGGCTCACGTATGGGTTCAGTGATAGAAATCCATCTTCTGCGAAAGCATATTTACAATGGGAGAAAAAGTTGATTCCCTTTTCGATTGAAGTGCCCAACATTAATAACATTTATATCACCAAAATACGTGAAGAGCTGAGAACCTCACCGGGTTTTGATTATCAGAACTGGATGACGGCTGCTCAATTCTGTGTTCAGAATAAAACCAATCTTGAGGAAGCACTAACCTGGGCGGAGACTGCAGTGAGTGGACAATTTATTGGCGTTGAAAATTTCAATTCGCTGCAAACCAAAGCAAGTGTGCTGAGGGCATTAGGTCGTGAAGCTGAGGCTGGAACCGTAATGGATAAAGCCATCAAACATCCTACGGCTACTGTTCAATCCATACATCAGTATGCAAGGAGCCTGGTGCAGGCAGGTCAAAACGAAAAGGCATTAGAAGTTTTCAAATACAATGCTAAGCAACATCCGGAAGATAAATTTACCCCTAACGTAGGATTGGCCAGAGGCTATACCGCTGTGGGCGATAAGAAGAGCGCTCTTAAGTATTGGGAGTTGGCCATCAAGAATTTGCCAGCCGAGCAGAAACAATTTTTACCTCAATACGAAGCGGAAGTAGCTAAGTTGAAATAGTCAACAGTCCATAGTCCATAGTTATGAGTTAACTGTGGACTATGGACTGACGACTCCTTTTACTTCTCCATCTATAAAAAAATCTGTTTGGTCGATATGATAGGTTGAATGGGTTCGTTTATTCTACAAGATGTATTTATTTTGTGGTATGAAACGCCTTGTTCTAATCGGTTTTACTTGTTTTTCGCTCATTTTGTTGGTTTACCCTGCTTTGGGGCAAGAAGCCCAACCTGAAACCCTGGCGGTTGTTTACGATCCGCTTTTTTGGAAGGAAGAGCTAAGGCTGAAGGACAGCCAATGCCAATCCATTCAAAAAATCAATTCTGAATATTACCAGCTTATTGAGTCGTCAGTTAAAAATGATTCTGTAAGCATGCCTGAGAAACAGGAAATAGCAAAAGAAGGATTAGTTGAGCGCAGTCAAAAAATTTGGGACACGCTACACACCAATCAAAAAAGAAAGTGGGTAAAGTTGTGGCAACATCAATACGGACCTTAAGCCATCTCCTTATACATCAACTCCCCCAACGTTTTTAATCCCTTCTCTACCTGGTCGTTCAAGGGCAGCCCATAGCTAAGCCTGAAGTGATTCTGAAATTGACCTTGCGCAGAGAAAATCTGGCCGGGTGCAATACCAATGTGATGCCTGAGCGCACGCTTGTGCAGGTTATACCCATCTCCGCTTTTCATTTCAATCCATAAAACAAAACCCCCTTGCGGCTGGGTGATGCGAATGTCCCCGGGAAAAAATTCTGTAATAGCCTGCAAGTAGCGCAAACATTGTGTGTGTAAGTCTTTTCGCAGTCTTCTCAGGTGAAGTTCGTACCTGCCATTCTGTAAAAAATGGGCAATCGAAACCTGGGCTAACGTGTTGGTAGAAATGTTATGCATTCGCTTTAATTGAATGACGGCATTCTTATATCGCCCCGCAGCCGTCCAGCCAATGCGATAGCCCGGTGCCAAGGATTTTGAAAATGAACCACAATGAAGAACCAATCCTTTCTTATCATACGTTTTGCAGGTTCGCGGCCTGGTTTTCCCAAAATACATTTCGCCATAAATGTCATCTTCAATTAATGGAATCTCTTTCTTGGAGAGAAGTTCTACCAATTGTTTTTTCTTCTCATCGGGCACACAACTTCCTATTGGGTTGTTAAAATTGGGCACAAACAAGCAGGCTTTAATATCAAAGCGGGTGATGGCTTGTTCTAAATAATCAATGTCAACACCCGTTACCGGATCGGTAGGCACCTCCACCACTTTCAAACCCAAACTTTGCATCACACGAAAGATTCCATAAAAAGTGGGGCTCTCGGTTGCAACCGCATCGCCTGGTTTTGTGGTGGCCCGCAAGCAAAACGAAAGCGCTTCCAAACATCCGGCTGTTACCACAAGATCATCTTCACTTAGTGCACCCCCCCAGTTCAACGAAAGTTTTGCAATCTGCTTTCGCAACTCTTCATTGCCCTGAATGTGCTCGTAGCCCAAACAATGATCGGGTGAATGGCGCAGCGAATGAACCACAGACTTATTCAGCTTTGCCGATGGAAGCAACGAAGGATGTGGTGCGCTCAATGAAAAAGATAGCAGGTTAGGCGAACGCAAATCATGATACACACTCGAAATCATTTCATCCACACTGATGGGCAACGCCTCATCGGTTGGTTCCGAGCAAGCAGGAATTTCAAACGAATGCCGTGGAGAAAACTTCACATAGTATCCTGACTGTGGCCTCGCTTCAATCAAGCCCTTGCTTTCCAAATAGTAATAAGCCTGAAACGAAGTACTCAAACTTATCCCCTGCTGCTTACTTAACGACCGTACGGATAGCAACTTATCCCCAACCTTTAAGGTTTGTTTCTCAATAAGCTTTTCGATCCGGTCGGCTACTTCAATGTATTTATGGTCGGGTTTAAGCAGGGTTTCCATTTGGATGATTGTTTTATTAAATCAAACTGATCTGGTCAAAATTAATAAAACTGAAACTGTTTTATTATCGTTAAATCAAGAAAATTTGTGTTATGATTATTTAACGCATGAACTCAACCACAAGTAAAACTCCCATTTTTGCCTACTTAGCACTGGCCGCTGTATGTATTGTTTGGGGCACCACGTATTTGGCGCTTCGCATTGGAGTTACACAGTTTCCTCCCTTCCTTTTTTCCATGCTTCGCTTTCTAACAGCAGGGCCTATTCTGATTGGGCTCATGCTAACGGTAGGCAAAGCAAAAATGCCTGATAAAAAAAAACTTATTCATCAGGCTATCAGTGGATTTTTCATGATCACGTTGGGGATTAGTGTTGTTGGCTGGGCCGAAGTATATGTTTCCAGTGGTATGGCGGCTATCATCTGCTCCATCATGCCGGTGTGGGTAATACTTATCAATCTTATTTTTAGTAATGACGAACGACCTACCTTTCCCATCCTTGCGGGATTAGCGATTGGCTTTGCAGGGATTGTCTTAATTTTTCAGGAACACCTGGCAGACTTCGCGAGTGTAAAATATCGCATCGGTATTTTGTTCACTTTTTTAGGGAACATTTGTTGGGCGTTTGGCAGTGTTTGGATCAAGAGAAAAAACCAAAACTCAGATCCTTTTCTGAATGCCGGCCTTCAAATGCTGTTTGGTGGATTACTCCTGATACCGGTCAGCCTTGTGTTCGATGATTACTCAAATCTTCAATGGTCGAGTGATGTAATTTATTCCTTAACCTATTTAAGTCTTGTTGGCTCGGTTGCCGGCTATGCGTGCTACTCATACGCCATTAAAAATTTACCGATGACATTGGTGTCGTTATATGCATACATCAATCCCATTGTTGCCATATTATTAGGCTGGTTAGTGCTGAGCGAAAAGCTAACACTTCAAATAACGGTGGCTATGTTTGTAACCATACTGGGGATTTACATTGTGAATAAAGGATATCAATTGCGCATGAAATGGAAAGCCCAGTTCTCAAAATCATAAGCTACGAACACGGGCACCAGCCCTGGTTTGAAAAATTCAACCGCGAATGGATCGAGGAATTCTTTTGGATGGAGCCTGTTGATTTTGAGGTGCTCCAAAATCCGGAAGAACATATTATCTCGAAGGGTGGTTTCATCTTTATGGCTCGCTACGAAAATGAATTAGTCGGAACGGTGGCGTTGAAATTTGTTAGCGATGGTATTTTTGAATTCACCAAAATGGCTGTCATTGATAAATTTCAGGGAAAGAAAATTGGCAAAGAACTTTCATTGGCAGCTATCGAAAAAGCAAAGGAGTTGAGAGCGGGTAAAATCATTCTGTATTCGAACACAAAGTTGATTTCTGCCATAGCTCTATACCGTAAACTTGGTTTTACGGAAGTAGCATTGGATGGACCTTATGAAAGAAGCGATATAAAAATGGAATTGACGCTGAATTAATTGAAATAGGAAATGAATACTTCCAATCTTGTTACCCTGATTTGCAGGGACCTCTCTAAACTAAAGCTGGAAATAGAGTCGTATCCGGATGAAAAACAAATCTGGAAAATCGACAAGCGGATTGCCAATTCAGCGGGTAACCTCTGTCTTCACTTAGTAGGCAACCTTAATGCTTATATAGGAGCCCAACTTGGTAACACAGGGTTTGTTCGTGACCGCGATAGCGAGTTTGCTTTAAAAGATGTTCCGAGATTAGAATTGGTAAAGCGCATTGAGCAAACCATTCAAATGATTCAGCAGGTAATTCCTACCCTAACATCCGAACAATTGGAAAAAGAGTATCCCCTGCTTGTGCTAAAAGAAAAGACAACTACCGGATATTTTTTACTGCACTTAGCGATGCACTTAAGCTATCATTTGGGGCAGGTGAATTACCATCGAAGACTAATCGATTAAACCGGATGGAGAATGAGCAAATACACTATGACATAAATCAGCCAAACAACTGAGTTAAATGATGCTACACCATTCATCTGACCTATACATTAGAATAATAACTGCTATATTTTAAAATCAATGCAATAGAAATTAAATATCTTTAGGACGGAAAAAATAAAATTATGATGACCACAACAACCATCGAAGTAAAACGTACAGCGTATTCACGCCTGAAAGAAGTTGATTTTAACAACCTGGGTTTTGGAAATTACATTTCAGACCACATGCTCATCGCTGATTATAAAAATGGTGAGTGGCATCAACCTCAAATTATGCCCTTCGGAGAAATCCTGATGACTCCGGCTATCCTCTCCCTTCACTATGGTCAATCCATTTTTGAAGGCATGAAAGCGTTTAAAAATAATAAGGGTGAAATTTCCATCTTCCGGCCACAGCGCCATCACCAGCGTTTGCTTAAATCGTTGGCCCGCATGTGTATGCCAGCGATTAGCGAAGAACTTTTTATCGAAAGCATATGCGCATTAATAGCCACGGATATTGATTGGGTTCCTACATCTGAAGGCTCTGCACTTTATCTAAGGCCCGTAGTTTTCGCAACAGAATCAAAATTAGGTGTAAAAATTTCTGAGGAATATAAGTTTGTTGTGTTAACAAGTCCGGTGGGCGCTTACTTTGCCAAGCCCGTGCGCGTAAAGGTAGAAGAAGAATATGTTCGTGCAGCCGAAGGCAGCGCAGGCTTTGCCAAATGTGCAGGAAATTATGGCGGAGCATTTTATCCTACACAAGCAGCTAAAGAACAAGGCTTCGATCAGGTGTTATGGACAGATGCCCGCGAACATAAATACATTGATGAATCGGGCGCCATGAATGTAATGTTTGTGCTGGATGGAAAACTTATAACACCAAAACTTACCACTTCCATTTTAGACGGGGTTACCCGTAATTCTTTGTTAACCTTAGCCAACGATATGGAAATGCCAACCGAAGAAAGAAAAATCAGTGTGGCCGAGCTGAAAGAAGGATTTGAAAAAGGTACGCTCACTGAGGCTTTTGGTGTAGGAACTGCTGCGGTTGTTTCAACGATTGCCATCATCAACATTGCCGGCAAAGATTATTCGCTGCCTGCCGATAGCAGTTCAAGCTTTCAACAACGTGTAAAGAAAAAACTTCATGACATCCGCATGGGCAATGAAGCTGATATACACAACTGGAATTTCAAAGTCCCCTTGAAGTAGTCAGCAAATAAAGTCCAAACATGAAGTCAGCTATTTTTACACAGCCAGGTCTGCCCCTTGAAATCAGGGAGTTAAAAAAACCAAAGCCCATAAAAGACCAGGTTCTGGTAAGACTGCACGCTGCAGCGCTCAACCACCGAGATCTTTGGATACAGCAAGAGCAAAATTCCCCGGAAGGAATTGCGTTAGGCTCGGATGGGTGCGGAGTAATTGAAGATGTAGGCGAAGATGCCGACACACTGCTAACCGGTATGGAAGTTATTATCAACCCCAGCCTTAACTGGGGCGATAATCCGATTGTGCAGGGTAACTCTTTTAAAATTTTAGGGTGGCCCGATGCCGGAACCTTCAGTGACTATGTAGTTGTATCCAAAAAACAAATTTTTGAAAAACCTGAACATCTTTCTTACCAGGAATCCGCTGCGGTTCCGCTATCAGCGCTAACCGCATACAGGGCCTTGTTTTCAAAAGCCCGCTTGCGCGCGAAAGAAAAAGTATTGATCACCGGCATCGGTGGCGGTGCAGCACTCTGGGCCTTGCAATTTGCAGTTTCCTATCAGGCACGCGTTTATGTTACTTCCGGCTCCGATGAAAAATTAAGTAAAGCAAAAGCGCTTGGTGCTGTAGCTGGATTTAATTACAAAGATCCTGAGTGGACACAACACGCATTGAAAGAATCAGGCGGGTTTGATATTGTGATCGACAGCGCAGGTGGCCCACAGTTTTCGCAACTTCTTGACCTGATGGTACCCGGTGGTCGCATTGCAATTTTTGGTCGCACTGCGGGTGATATTCCAGATATTCCTACGCGCACGTTGTATTGGAAGCAATTATCCATTCATGGCACCACCATGGGCACACGCGATGAATTTCTTTCCATGCTCGATTTCCTGGAGAGCAGGAATCTAAAACCTGTTATTGATAGAGTTTATCCGTTCCATCAAATCAATGAAGCCATGCAGCGAATGCAGCAAGGCGATCAGTTTGGAAAAATTGTTTTACAAATTAAATGAGCAGGCTATGAGTTCTTTCCCGATTACTGACAAAACGAAAATCACCCGTTTGCCCAAGCGCGGTGTGTACGATAAGGAAACAGTCTATTCCATTTTGGATGAAGCGCTCTTTTGCACCGTTGCCTATTCAAACGACAATCAACCGTTTCAAATACCTACCGGCTTCTGCCGGATTGAAAACAAAATTTATATCCACGGCTCGGTGGGCAGCTTCTACATGCGCGAGTTGCAAACAAAAAAATTACCGGTTTGCATCAGTGTAACGCTTATCGATGGAATGGTGCTGGCACGTTCAGCCTTTCATCATTCGGTTAATTACCGGTCGGTAACCATTTTTGCAGAACCCAATGTTGTTACTGAAAAAGAAGAACTCTATAAAGCATTGGAAGTATTTACCAACAAAATGTGCCCGGGCAGGTGGGATGATGTCCGCAAACCGAATGACGGGGAATGGAAAGCAACCCTGGTGTTGTCTTTCGAAATTGCCGAGGCTTCTGCTAAGGTACGTGTGGGTGCTCCCAAGGACGATGAAGAAGACTATGACCTAAATGTTTGGGCCGGGGTTCAGCCTTTGCAACTTGAGCGCAAAGGATTAATTCCTGATCCTGATTTGAAGGCGGGAGTCCAGGTTCCAGGCTACCTCGCATGACCTTGCCCTGCTTTGGATGCGGCTACGGAAATTTCCTCAAAATTTGGTATCTTCGCGCCACCTGAACCAAAACACGGGTTCGCGGGTTTAACTAACAGGCCAAAAGGCCAAATAAACGCTAAAAACACACTATCATGGGAAGACCTCCTGTACTACCAAAAAAGAAAAAAGACGGATTTTGGCTTGAAGTGCGGAATAAAGGTGCAAAATCAGGCACTATTTTGATCCGTGACAGCTACCAGGCTATGATGCAGGCAGCCAAACAATATGAAATGACCAAAGATGTGATCCTGATGGGTGAGCACAAAAACGGTAAAAGAGTAGACGATAAAGCGAAAGCCAAAAAAGCCAAAGAGGCTTAATTTCTCTGCTAACAACAATTTAAAATGCTTCAAGCACGGTTTGATGCAGGGGGCACTGTCAGAAAGGGATAATTTATTTTATCTTCGTTGGCAGGCTCTACTTTACCCGGCAATAGCAAAAATGGGTAAAAACATGTTTACTGTGGCGAATGTAGAGCTAAGTG
>CAZNRJ010000116.1:0-9942 GCA_964574945.1 uncultured Ohtaekwangia sp.
CGGCCATGCCACACGGTGGCGGTGGAATGGGCGGAATGATGTAATCATCAAAATTCCAATAAAAAAAGGCTTTGCATCTCATGCAAAGCCTTTTTTCTTTACCTTTAAGTCGGTCTTAATCGTTTATTATGGTAATGCATAAAACCTTCAGCGACTTCATTTTGTATTTGTTTGTTCACATGGCGTATGCCGATGGTGAATTGCATCCGGCAGAAGAAAAAGCTATTCTCGAAAAAATGAACAGGCATTTCCCCATTGAGGGAGATCATAAACTAAGGTTTGACAAGGCCGTTGTGGATTATCAAAAAATAAATCCCTCAGAACATCACAACATCATCAAAGATTCATTCAAGTACTTCGATCACATCCGGTTTTCGCAACGCTACAAGATTTATACAGACATGTATGAAATCATTCAAGCCGATGGAAAGATTGAAGCATCCGAAACCAAAGCCATTAACGAACTGAAAGAGATTATCGACATGGTTGTTGATAAATAGTCGATAGTCAATAGTAGTTAGTCCATAGTCTTCAGTCAGTCTGTAAAAGCTTTTCTTATCCAGTATCAAGAATCGAGTGTCAAGCGTCATTCTCTTTCTTAATTCCAATTCTGTAAAGCATTATTCCCATAGCAACGAAGAAGGCAAGCCCTAATAAACTATACCCGTTTGCACCCAATACATTAGTTAAGCCATGCTCGGCACTGATAGACTTAAGTCCTTCAAAAACGTTATCATTTACAGAAAGCAAAGCCACAACAACTCCGGCCAACGCACCACCGGCAATCAAACCCGTAGCAAACAAACTTCCCCTGCCCAGCTCTTCATCTTGTTTTGCTTCACCTTTCTTTTCGGCACGCCAGTCAATAACACCTTTAATGGCTCCGCCAATAAAAATGGGCAACGTGGTAGATAAGGGCAAGTAAAGTCCAATCGCGAAAGCCAGTGCTTTAATTCCACAAAGCTCAATCATAACTGCAATAAAAACGCCCACCATTACAAATTGCCAATCGAGGTTATAAGACAAGATGCCTTTTGCCAGGGTAGCCATTAACGTAGCCTGGGGTGCTGAGAACCGTTCGCTGCCAATGGCATGTGTTATTCCCTGTGCCACCATATCGGCTGTGGGTGTGTCCAATACCTTGACAACAATGCCAATGGCCACCGAAGAGACAATGGCTCCAATAAACAAAGCGAGCTGCTGGTAACGGGGCGTAGCACCAACGATATATCCTGATTTCAAATCTTGCGATGTAGCGCCTGCATTAGCTGCGGCAATACAAATCATCCCTCCTACCACAAGTGCAAGGGGTTCGTACAGTTTTCCACTCCACCCTACAGCGGTAAAGATTAAACAAGTACCCATGAGCGTTGCAATCGTCATCCCCGAAATGGGGCTGTTGCTTGAACCTACCAATCCAACAATCCTGCTGGCAACAGTAACAAAGAAAAATCCGAAGATGATGATCAGGATTCCAATCAAAAGCTTTTGAAGAAACCCATCTCCGGGAATGCCCGGCAACACCGTCATTAAGGCGACAAGAATTATGCTGCCAATAATTACCACTTTGAATGAGAGATCGCGGTCGGTTCTTGCTATCGTTACTTCACTTTTCTCTTTCAGTGATGCAATGCTATCCCGAAAGGAACTAACAATAGTAGGAAGCGTTTTCATTAGCGTAATAAATCCACCGGCTGCAACAGCCCCGGCACCAATCTGGCGGATGTACGCAAAGTATAATGCCGATGCCGGGTTTGCGAAAGTTTTCAACGCTGGATCCCAACCACCTTTACCTCCTGCTATGTTAATGTCTGCCAGGTAGCCAAGCTTCACTAACTGTGTAGCCACTAATGTGGGATCGATAAGTGTCGATAACAAAGGGATCATTGCCCACCAGGCTAATACCGAACCTGCCACCAGCACTCCGCCAATCTTTGGCCCGATGATATAACCGACACCCATATATTCTGGTGTGATCTCGCCATTGATGGTTGCTGAAGGCCAAAACTTATTAACCTGGCTGGTGACAAACGTAGGCGCCTCCGATATTACATGAAAAACTTTTTGAAGGATTGCATAAAGCATCGCTATTCCCATTCCTATAAAGGCTGTTTGGGCAAACACACCACCCTTTTCTCCTGCCTGTAATACTGATCCGCAAGCCGTTCCTTCCGGATAAGGTAATGTATCGTGCTCTTTCACGATCAATGATCTCCGCAAAGGAATCATCATGAGCGTACCAAGCACACCTCCAAAGGCCGCAAGGATCAGGATTGTTAAATAATTAAAGTATCCCTCCCCTACACTCACTCCGTTTTCCCCGGGTGAGAGAAACAAAAATCCCGGTAAGGTAAACACAACTCCGGCTGCTATTGATTCGCCTGCAGAACCTGCCGTTTGAATAATATTGTTTTCAAGAATGGTGGTCTTCAGAAATTTTCTACCCAATGTAATCGCGATAACCGCAATAGGTATGGAAGCTGAAACGGTAAGTCCTGCTTTTAGTGCAAGATAAACGGTGGAACATCCGAACAGCACACCGAACAACGCACCGAACACAACAGATTTTACGGTGAACTCGGCAACGTTTTCTTCGGGGGCTATGTAGGGTTTAAAAACTTTGGTAGGGTTTGACATACAAACGGTTTTGAGGTTACTTGATATTTCCCATTAGTTTCCTAATCGGGTTATTAAAGATGATAACAATAGCAGTGGCTACAAACATGATCTTAACGATAAGACCAAACAAATCGGTAAGTAAAGATGGGTTGGCCGAAATCGCTTCGTTATTGAACTCCCCTGCATAAAGACCAGCTACTAAATTTCCTAAGGCAAGCGCCATAAAGAATACACCCATCATTTGGCCCACCAATCGTTTAGGCGATAATTTTGTTACACCACTTAACCCGATAGGATACAAACAAATCTCACCGAACGTATGAAACATGTATGTGCATATTAACCAGGTAGGCAACGGCTTATCTCCCGCAATCACGAGGTTAGAAGCAAAAATCATAACAAGATACCCAAGCCCCATCCACAATAAGCCCAACGCCATCTTTACAGGTGTGTTAGGATTCAGGTTTCGCTTGGCAAGCCACGACCAAAGCCAGGCAAAGACCGGAACAAAAAGGAGCACGAAAAAAGGAGGTGCAGCCTGAAGCCAACTGGCCGGCATTTCGAAACTGCCAATGAACATATTCGTATAGCGATCGGCAAAAAGATTGAGGGAAGATCCCTGGCCTTCATACCCTGCATAGAATGCCGTTGTAGCTAAAAACAAAATGAAGATTGCCAATACTTTTTTCTTTTCATCTCCATTCAGTTTTTCGAAAAGAAAAACATAAATGAAATAGATAAAAACACTAACAACTATTACAATGCCCGAAGTATTGGCAAAAACAACAGGATTGATGGTAAGGGTCTTTGTTAAGAGAAGCAGCACGAATACAATGAGAAGCAAACCCAGTATCCATAGTGTTTGCCGAATCGTGCGCTCACGCTTACCCTGCTGAAGTTCATCTTGTAATCGCGTGGGTTCAAGGCCTGCATTACCAAGATAATGCTCCGTCATTTTATATTGAATCACTCCCAGAATCATTCCCACTCCTGCTGCTGCAAATCCGTAATGCCAGTTAATGTTTTCACCTAAATAACCAACAATAATAGGTGCGAGTAACGCACCTGAATTGATGCCCATAAAAAATATTGAGAATCCCGCATCGCGCTTCACTTGTTCCTCACTGGGATAAATCTCACCCACCATGCTGCTTATGTTTGGCTTCAATAAGCCGGTACCAATCACAATCAAAAGCAGACCAACAAAGAATGTTTCAGTAAATGGAAATGCCAGGCAAATATGACCAAGAGCGATGATACAACCTCCGTAAAAAATAGACTTACGCAGCCCGAAAAATTTATCGGCAAGCCAGCCGCCCGGCAGCGCCATGAGATAAACAAACATCGTATAAAGCCCATAGATAGCACCGCCTGTTCTATCGTCCAACCCCATTCCTCCATTCTCCACAGAAGCCACCATAAAAAGCAGAAGCAAGGCACGCATGCCATAGTAGCTAAAGCGCTCCCACATTTCGGTGAAGAAAAGAGTAGCAAGACCTCGCGGGTGACCAAAAAATGTTTTCACTGAACTCATAGGCCGGATTCTATACCGACCAAAGTATGAGTATTAATTCATTTAACCAACTGAGTTTTGACGGTAAAAGAATAGAATTCCCGATGTGCTACTCTGATCGCAGCGACTCCACCGGATTTGCAAGCGCTGATTTGATAGTTTTAAAACTAATGGTAAAGAAGGCGATGAGTAATGTAGTTACGCCTGCAAGCACAAACACCCACCATTGTATTTCTATTTTGTAGGCAAAATCCTGAAGCCATTTATCCATCATGTAATAACCCAGTGGAAATGCAATCACAAATGAAATAGCCACAAGAATTATCAAATCCTTTGACAGCAGGGACACTATCTCCGTCACATTAGCACCCAGCACTTTTCTGATTCCAATTTCCTTCACTCGCTGCTCCGCTGTAAATGTCACGAGGCCGAATAAACCGAGGCATGCAACCAAAATAGTTAGCAGACCAAATATTTTTAATATGGTTCCCATTGTTTGCTCCCTCACATAGGTCTCATTGTAAAGTTCGTCCAGCAATGCATACGAGAATGGTTCTTCAACCTGAAAAGTTTTCCATTTGGCCTCAATGCTTGCGATGAGGTCGGCCATCTCCTTAGTTTTACCCCTAACAATAAGGCCACCATATGGATTGTTAAGCATGATCAATGGAGCAATAGTTTCGTGTAGGGATTTAAAATGAAAGTCTTTTACAACACCAATTATGGTAAGTGTTTTCTTTCGTTCGTTACCGGCATTTGCAGTCAAAGTTTGTCCAAGAGGATTATCTCCTAATCCAAAAGTTTTGATTGCTGTTTCATTTACAATCACATTCAGGGAATCACTTCCGAATTTATCTGAAAAATTTCTTCCCGCCACTAACTCCATTCCCATCGTAGGGATATACTGGGCGTCAATCTGATAAAGTATTGTTCTTCGCACAGCTTCATGATCCTGACCCGGATAAACTCCAGTCATGTTATCATCCGTTGGGCCGGCTGGTACAAATGCCGACATGGTAACGTTCTCTACTCGCGGGTCAGTTAATATCTGATTCTTAAAAGCATTCTCATTAGTTCCCAATAATCTTGAATCTCTTAGCACCAGCAATTGATCTCTGTCATAACCAATCTTTTTATTTTGAATGAATGACATCTGCTGATTGACAACTATGATGGCCAGAATAAGTGAAGCAGAAATAACAAATTGAAATACAACCAAGCCACTGCGCATACCTTTGCCGCCACCACTTGCATTCTTATTTTTAAGTGCCGAAATCGGTTTAATGGAAGAAAGATAAAATGCAGGATAACCCCCAGCCAAAAATGTGATTACAACTCCAAGAATTATCAGAGAGATTAAGACATTAGGATTCAGTAAAAAAGCAGCCTCCAAAGCCTTACCAGATAGCTGGTTAAAAACAGGTAAGGCCAGCAAAACCAGCACTACTGCTAACACCATCGACACGCCTGTTGAAATAGTTGATTCTGTTAAAAATTGCTGAACCAGTTGATTCTTTATAGAACCCAATACTTTCTTTACACCTACCTCTTTACTCCGTTTGGTAGCTCCGGCAGTAGAAAGGTTCATGAAATTTATGCAGGCGATCAGCAGCATGAACAACGCAACCGCTCCAAAAATGTATAGTGATTTCAAATCGCCACCTGTTTCCAATTCAGTTTGACTTGCAAAATCAGAGTGCAAATGAATATCTGTTAATGGTTGTATGAATATTCCAATCTCATTTCCATTCTCCTTAAACTTTTCAAAACTCATTCCCATTTGTTCTACTTGCGGACCCATATATTTTTTAATAATAGCCGGCAACTTCGCTTCAAACTGTTTTTGATCTGTTCCTTCGGCAAGCACCAGGTAGTTATAATAATTTGACTCCATCCAATTATTTTCTTTTGCGTGAGCCAACCCTTCCATGGATGCAAAAAGATCAAAATGAAAATGAGAATTTGCAGGAACATTTTCAATTACTCCCGTTACCTTATATTGTTGTTTGACATCTGTAAATTCCAAAATCCTATTAATGGGATCTTCTCCACCAAAATATTTGAGTGCCTGCTCTTGGGTGATCACTAAGGTGTTTGGTTCTGATAAAGCAGTTGCAGCATTGCCCTGAATTAAGGGGAGTGTAAATACTTCAAAAAAGTTTGGATCAACAAAGGCAACCTTGCTATTCTTATACGTGCTGCCATTGTATGATATTTTTGGTGAACCCATTCTGCGTAAGCGGGTTGCTTGCAACACTTCAGGAAATTCTGTTGCGAGCGTTGCAGCAACCGGTGCTGCTGTTACTGCTTCCTTTATTACTTCGCCATTTACTTTCCCTTTCAATACCACCCGCACAATCTGACCAGCTTTTTCGTTGAAACGATCAAAACTTAATTCGTCAACAATAAATAACATGATAATAAGACAAGTCGCGATACCCAACGCGAGTCCGCCAATATTAATAGCAAACAAGCCTTTGTTTTTCAATAAATTACGCCAGCCAATTTTTAGATAGCTCTTATACATAATCAAAAGTGTAGTATGGTTGCCCACTCATTGAAATAACTATGCCATTTCAAAAAACTATTTAATTCAGGCGTAAACACTATTATTTAGTTCTTCGATGTACACAAATGAACAGGGGATGTTCTAAATGGGGCATATTAATTTCTGATAATGGAAATCAAATGCAGAATTATGCCTTAAAAAACGATACGTTCTCAGCCGCGCTTCTAACCAATCGAGTATCTCTAAACTATTCCTTGTCAGGTGCAATCATTTTATAAACAACCCCTGCTAACACCGCACCGATGATTGGGGCCACCCAAAACAACCATAATTGACTTAACGCCCAATCACCGGCAAACAATGCCTGGCTTGTGCTTCGGGCAGGATTTACAGAGGTGTTGGTTACAGGAATACTAATTAAATGAATAAGCGTTAACCCAAGTCCAATGGCTAAACCTGCAAATCCTTGTGGCGCTTTTGCATGGGTTGTGCCGAGAATAATAATCAAGAACATAAATGTCATGGCTACTTCCGTAACCAGCGCGGCAAGCATACTATATCCTCCTGGTGAATGCTCTCCATATCCATTTGATGCGAACCCACCCACTTCAAAGCCGGCTTTTCCGGTTGCAATTAAATACAACACCCCTGCTCCAAAAACTCCGCCTGCTACTTGTGCAATAATATAAGGCAGCAATTCCTTTTGATTAAACCGGCCGCCCACCCAAAGCCCTATGGAAACAGCAGGATTAAGATGGCAACCTGAAATATGCCCAATCGCGTAAGCCATTGTCAATACGGTTAAGCCAAACGCGATAGAAACACCGACAAAACCAATTCCGAGTTCCGGATAAGCGGCTGCTAATACAGCGCTACCACATCCGCCTAATACAAGCCAAAAGGTTCCAATAAATTCTGCTACTAATTTTTTCATAGGATTTAGGTTTTAGGTTAATAGGATAACTTTTGCCGAAACTTGATTTGGTTCAGCTCCAGTGCACTCCTTAAATGTATTTCAAACCTGCAGAACTTACAAATAATTTTACAAAGGGAAACTTACAACCCTCAATCTATAAACAATGAGAGCAACAATTACTCATCTCCCAAAATCATCCTGCAATCTTATAATATCACTTTCATCAGAAGGATTACTTGCATCAGTATGTTGCCAGATTTCCGCCACCATTCCCCAGCCATCACCACCCACCAGCCGATGGCGTTGCCCTTGTGCCAGGCGAACGATCTCCCCCAGCTGCATTTGTTGAACAGCACCTTGAGTGTCCGTTTCACTGGTTGCCACTCCCGATTTACCGGCAACTAACTTCCAGATTTCTGCACGTCTGTGATGATATTGCCATGACAGCCGTTTGTTTGGTTCCACCACGAGTATTTTAGGGCTCAGCTTATCGCTGATCCTGAGGGATGCAAAATCTACTTCTTCAAAAAATTTCTTTGCAAACTTCTCTGCCTGGCTTTCGTCCAGAACAAAAAAACCGCCCCACGGCCTATTGAAGTCATAAGAAGCAATTGCAAAGCCTGCTTGTTTTAAGTATGTGCTAATAGATTCGAATACGGATTCGCGCGATCCGGTTAAGTCAACGTTTAATTCCTTCATCCCGAAATTTAAAAATTAATATTTGATTAGGAAGATATGGTAAAAGCAGAATTAATGGGTGACAATACCTGACCGAAATGGAAGCTGAAGCAATCCTGAAATTAATGACGCTACTATTCCGGCTTTGGAGGAAAATTCCTCAAGACTAATTTGATTCCCCTGCTAATATTCTTTTCTGATAAATCGGGA
This sequence comes from uncultured Ohtaekwangia sp., assembly GCA_964574945.1. Lineage (GTDB taxonomy): Bacteria > Bacteroidota > Bacteroidia > Cytophagales > Cyclobacteriaceae > ELB16-189. The sequence goes on from CAZNRJ010000116.1 coordinate 8,446, forward strand.
TTCAATTCCATATAACCGATGGCGTGAGACTGCCAAACCATTCTGCTTTCTGCATTATCAGCCATGCCAATGATCAGCGAGCCCTTCAAATAGTTAACTACTTCACGATCGGTTTCTATCGGCTTATAATAAATAGGTGTGTCTTCCGCACGATGGTAAATTATCGCCTGTTCATCACTTATTGTTATTGTAAAACCAATCAATAAATCAGGGTTGTCGGTATTTTGCGTAAGCCCTTTTTTTTCAAGTTCACGAACAATAGAAGTTTTTAAATGTTCACGCAGCAAACTATCATTTAAGTATGATGGACCTTCAAATTTAAATTCGCAGCCATTCATCCAGCAAAATGTTTTGTACTTGTTAAAATCCACCTGATGGTCATACGTTTCTTTCACCTGGATTGAACAACCTGTTACTATCCAGATGAAAAAAATACCTGCGAGCGATTTCTTAATAATATCCTGCATTTCAATCCGAACGCTTTTTATCTTTTTCACATGACAAGAATATTCAATTTGCCTTCTTATGGAGGTGATAAATGTCAATTCGAATAGTGACAATTACCGTATTTGTTGTTACCCAAAGTTAAACATCCCATTGCGACTACTTTTATTCAATCCATTTTACTCTTGCCGATGGATAGAAATCAATTTCACGGGTTCTCATAAACGGGGCATGATTGCCTAAGCGTACTTTGTATTCATCCCAGCTTCTGCCTGCTGCTGGCGACCATGCAATTTCTGCAATACCCGGCATGCGCGGGAAAAGCATATACTCAATGTCATCCATTGTTGAGATGGTCTCGCTCCAAAGCGGAGTTTCAACTCCTAAAATTTGTTCGCGGCTAACACCTTCCACCTGGGTAGCCGGATCCCAATTATAAGCATCATCTACTTCAATGTAAGCGGCCCAGTGCAACCCAAGCCGTGATGTTGAATCATATTGCATGTCGATGTACACGCGCTTGGAGGGTGACATAATTATTTGCGCGCCTTTTTCAGCAGCCAACTGAGCGTACTTCGGTTTATCCCAATGCTGCGCAATCGCATTCCCGTCAATGTTGGCTTGCGAGATTTCTTCCCAGCCAATCATTTTCTTTCCATTCGCTTTTACGATCTCAGAAAACCGATTGATGAATTCGATGTAATCTTCCTTCTTGGTGGCATGGGCTTCATCGCCACCAATGTGTAAATACGGGCCGGGCGTTATCGCGGCAAGCTCGCGAATTACATCATTCACAAATTTGAACGTTTCTGGTTTTTCAATCCGAAGCGTGCTCCACCCTACTTCAATGCCCGTATATAATTCTGTCGGCTTATTCTTTCCACCTAAGTCTCCCCGTGTTGTCTCGCCTTTATATCTCCCTTCTTCGGGAACAATAATTCCACCATTCAGCTCGCCATACGAAGCCAAAGCAGAATTGATATGACCGGGCAAATCAATTTCAGGTACGATGGTGATATACTTGGTGGCAGCATAGGCAACTATGTCTTTGTA
>CAZNRJ010000117.1:0-6905 GCA_964574945.1 uncultured Ohtaekwangia sp.
AGGCTTCAACAGATTGCTGGGGATTGAATAACGATAGAAAATTTAAAAGAATCCAAAACCAAACAGCATGGCTGACAGGATTACTTGTCCAACTGAAATTTTTATTTTGAATTTTTCTTAAGACTAAGCCCACCAACATGAGTAATAAAAGACCGTTCATAATAGTGCCTTCCGGAAAACCTTTGATTACATAACGTCCTAATGCGGCTAAAAAGAAAGAATATATAAGCAATATGACTACGCCAAGCTTTAGATCGGCTATTACGTAAAAAGTCAGCGGCAGGCCAATAGCCATTACAACAACAAGAATGCTTATTTTGATGTCGTAATGTGTGGAGAAATAAGGAAAAGAAACAGATGCCAAAAATAAAACCAGGTACATTGCATATTCTGCAATGTTGTTTTTTAATTTTGAATACGTAGACACCTCTGTAGCCATGTTTTAGAAAACTATGATCAAAAAAAACGTCAAGAGCGTAGCAACTACTAATAAAATGAGAGATCGCTCAAGCAACAGGTCAACCATTTTTCGGCTTTCAATTAAATTATTTTTAGAGGATTTCATATCGTTGTGGAGAATTTAGTTTAATACTTATATGAAATTTCAAAAACTTAAAATGCTATGTCAGCTAGTTTTGCATTGTTTAATACCGTTCCTAAAATTTTAGTTTCAATACTCTTTAAGTATTTAATTGAATCGAGATCAAGATTATCCAGTGTAGTGTCTGCATCGAATACAGGAATAATGAGGTCAACATATTGAATCAGTTCTTGTGTGTCAGAATACTCATTGAGCGAAGCACCTTCCAGCAGGATATAATCATAGTCGGTCAACAAATTGCTGAGCATTCTGCTGAAATCCTTTCCGGCTAGTATTTCTGAGGGAGAGTCCTTTCCACCGTAATTACCGATGATATCTACATCCTTGTAATGGGTTTTGTGGATTATGCTTTGACCATTTTTTGTGCTTGGGAGATCTCCATCATGAGCTGTTTCCTTTGTGCTATCATCGTGTGAACCATTACCTATAATTGAACCATTACCTATAATAAGGTAGGTATTTGAAAAGCCTCTTTTCAGCAAGGTGGATTCACTTGCATTAGGAATAAGAAGTTTCGTTAATGAACTCGTTTTGAAATTCGTGTCAATGATAAGCACACGCTTATTTAGCAGGCTAAGTGAATAGGCGAGATTTACAATAGTAAATGATTTACCGGCTAAACGTTTGGTGCTGGTGATGAGGAATAAAGATTTGCCCGAGCTTTGAACTTCAAATCGAAATTTTCTTAAAAATTGTATAAACGTTTCGGTATTCTTGTCTTTTCTTTTGGAATGAAAGGCTTGGTTAAGTTTTGTAAGATCCAAACCGGTTTGGATTAATGTTCCGATATTCTTCATATCAGTAAACCCTTCTAAACGTATTGGATTTCTTATGGAAGGATTTGAGGCAGATATTAAAAGTATGGCAATCACGCTAAAGGCAAGACTTACTATGCCTGTCAAAACAACTACAAAAAGACCTTTAGATGATTCCGGTTTGTCTGCAGGTTGTCCTTTAATTACTTGTTTGAGTGATGTGCCAATAACGGATACCTGGTTAAGTGCATTGTTATAACGTTCCTGGGCAAGTTGAAATTCATCTGAAAGAATCTTCAAATCCCGTTCAAGTTCAGCCAACTTTGCTTCTTTAACGGCAAACCCGGTAATTGATGAATTTAGCTTTGCCAATTCCTGATTAATGGAGGCCAGACTGGATTTTGAAATCTCGATTTCCAATTGCAATCGGTTTTTCTCTTTTATAAGTTCTTCTGTTCTCAGGCCGCTACCGGAATTGCTCATATTGTTGAGTCTTGATATTTCCAGTTGAAGTTCGTCACGTAGTTGTGCTGTTTTTGCTTTTGAATCTTCATCCTGATTCATACTCAGGTTCGATATTCGTCTTCGAAGGTCGATAACCCGTTGATTTATTTTAGCAATTTCATCCTGTTCAGTAGCTTGAGACTCCATGCGTGATATAACATTGTTTAATGATAATGTTAGTGCAGCAAGATTTTTTTCTTCAACTTGTTTATGTGATTCCTGATTATATATCTGGGTTATTTTCTTCGCACTTTCAGCGCTATAATTAAAAATATCATTTGATACTTTATATGTATTTAACTCATCTATTTTTTTTTCCTTCGCTAAGCGTTTTTCTTCAAGAAGTTTTTGCAGGAAATCAACCGATTCGGTAGAGCGGTCTGTTTTTAATACCCGGTTAAATCTTATAAACTCTTCGCATAAAGTATTTACGGCAAAAGCGGAAAGTACAGGGTTTTCTGATTTGAATTCTACAGTAATAAAATCACTTAACTCGGTTCGATTAATAGAAAATTCTCCTGAAAGACTCTGGGGATCATATTTATGTGCCTTTAAAACAGAGAAAGCCATTTTGTGATAACTTCCTTCAAAGGAAGTTAAGACATTAAAGCTATCCAGTTGAGTTTGATATAAAATTTTGAGATTACTTATGACGCTATCACTTAAAACGAAATCTAAACTTTCCTGATCAGTTATTTTTCTAAAAGGCTTGTCGTTTTCAAGATCATGAAGTATTAACCGGCACGAAACCAAACTTAATACAGGAATCGATTTCATGGATTCTACTGTGTTAATGAATTTTGTATTGACTTCAAACTGATTGAATACTTTGTCGGCACTCATTTTTACATATTCATCTGAAGTAAAGCCTGTGGATAGCTCCGCTGATGATTTATAAACCCGTTCGATTTTGGAAACAAAGAAAATGGCGCAAGCAACTGATAGCCCCGGGAATACAATGAGTACCCAGAGCTTGCTTTTGAGCATTTTTAAGATTGTAACTATATCCATAGATTAAGCAAATGATTGCAATATAACTAATTGTATTTTTTAAGGTATTACTATTGAAGGTAAACTATTATCTGTAAAATTTAAAAAAGACTGCCCTGTCGTCTTCGTCAACAGGTAGCCGTACGATTTCAGAACCAAAAGTTATCCGGCTGCCTTCAATACCGGATTTTCGGAGTTCTTCTAAAATAGCAATGAGTCTTAATTTATTTATTTCCAATAGGGTGGAGTTTTGTCCTCGCCTGGCCACTAAATGCATTTTCAAACCTTTGTCGATATTCAGCATTTGAGCTACGTGTACAATTTGGTTGTTATGTTGAACGCTGAGCATGCTTGAATTTTTTTCGAATCTTATTGAAAGTGAAAAATTTTCGCCAAATATTTTTTTTACTTCGGTGTCGGCTAGGTAAATAACTTCAGACGAATCACTTTTGGCATTGCTCTTACTATCTGTTTTGGTCATGAAAATATCGGCCGATGACCCGCTGCGATTGCTGACAAATGTGATTAAACTATCGGAGTGGTAAGCGAAATAAGCGTCAAATTGTTCAGAGTTGATGTACTCACCCAAATTTCTAGGTACCGTCCATGTCTCCCATGAATCATATAATCGATCGCAATAGAAAATGTCGGCATCGCCAAAGCCTCCATGGCCATTGCTTGAAAAGAAAAGTCGCTTCTTGTCCTCCGTTAAAAACGGGGAAATCTCAAATCCTTTTGTATTGATGGTGGCCCCCAGGTTTTTCGGTTCTGTCCAGCTGCCAAAGGAATCCTTCAAACTGACATATAAGTCCTCTTCTCCAAAACTATCCTTCCCTTTCATGGAGATGAGGATTACATCAAATTTCGGGTTTGCATAAAACCCTACAAAGTCATCGCGGTTAATACCCGGAATAGGGATAAACTCCGGGGAACCCCATGTGCCGCTGTAAAATTTAGAAAATGAGATGCCGCTTTTATTGGAGTAGGCATTCAACAAATAAACAACCGAATGATCCTGATTTATCCCGATAACCGAATTTGAAAGCTTGTTATTCCAGCTATTGCCCATGTTAACAGCAGGGAGCCACTGGCCCTGCTCATCCTTTTTCGAAACCCAGATATCGGTTCCGGCAAATTTGCCGCCCGTATTACGCTCACAAAAAGCCCTGGAGAAATAGAGCGTTTTACTATCGGCAGACATCAGGGGACTCAATTCTTCAACTTCGGAATTTACACTCGACCCAAGCCTTACAGGTTCGCTAAAAACCAATTCTTGCGAAAGAACCCTTCCTGCTCCGAAAAATACCAATAACACGGAAGTTAACATTCTCATCCTACCAGAAATTTGGCCTTAGTTTAAACTTATTAAACAGCACTAATCCCATTACAATCTCGTGCGTATTCACATTAAAATCATTCAACCCGGAGGTATATATATCGTACGAATAATTAAATATTAAGCTGGGCGTAGCTACTCCAAATAGTATGGAAACTTTTGAATTCGCCTCATACGCAGTACCTATATAGATAAACTCTTTATATCGTAACCGGGCATTTACCGCCCATCGAACATCATAGCTTTCCTGGTAGGTAACGATGGCACCGGGCGCAAGTTCAAACTCGGGGTTTATTAAAAATGAAGCCCCCGTTTGCAATCGATACCGGACCCCTTCATTCATACTGAAGAACTGGTCACCACTCATTTGTTTTGCAGCGAGGTTAGATGAAGATAAGCCCAGGAAAAACCGCTTTGAATAAAGCACCGTACCAAAATCAGCAATCACCGAATTTTGAGTTCCCTGACCTGCTTGCATTAAATTGCTATAAAACTCATCATTCACATCATCGCGCACCGTAAGGCCCGAAAAATCTAAACGCTGATTTGCATATCCGAGTTTTGTTCCGAATGAAATGTTAAGCCTGTTTGAAAGCGGTAAATGGTATGCGTAATTTAAACTGGCTGCAATGGATTTGTAGGTGTCCACCGTGCGATTAGTAACCATACCCCCAATACCATGCCTCCGCCTGAATTTCTTATCCTCCTGGATATCTTCAAATTGCTGAGGGTTTGAAGTTCGCAGGGAGTTGTTTCGTTTGCCCGATCTATTTTTACTATTCAAGGCCCCGTAGGCGCTCAAAAAAAGATTATTGTTCTTAATGCCGAAACTATTCCAGCCTTCCCGCACCCCTGCCCTCAAATCAAAATAATCCTCCATGCCGGTAAACCCCGCATTTACCGCAGGCATGTTGGCATAGTATTGCGTATAATCATTCTCCTGGGCAAGCAGGGAATGCGAAAGAATACAACAACTAAATGCAATCAATATGGTTAGCCTGCAATTCATTTTAATATCGTTACGGTTCCCTGGTATTTTCTTTTCCCGCCATTAAGGTAAATGGTGTAATAATAAGGACCCGGGGGAAGCGCCTTACCATTCAAAGTTCCATCCCAGGTGCAATCTTTGGTCTCACAGGCAAAGACTAATGCTCCGTTTCTATCAAATACTGAAATCGCAATGGCTGAATAAAACTCCAGGTTTTCAAAATCCCAAAGGTCGTTGACCCCATCATCGTTGGGAGTAAAGGCTGATACAATACCCAGCTCAGGAAAAACCTCTGTAATGGAAACAATTCTTGAAACCGTATTACTAAGGTCTACACTATCCTTAACCACCAAGCTGATTTTCTTATCGGATATAATTGCCTCGCCAGAAACGGGGCTGCTGAATACCACTTTTTTCAACGCTGCTTCATAATTAGCCCGTGAGTCCGTTCCTGTAAGCTCCAGTTCACCGGTATTAACATTATACGTAGAAAGGATAGTCGGGCTCACGCCCGCTTGTAACGACAATACATCACCCTTAGCAAAATTTTCCGAGATCGAAATCTTAGCTGAATAAATCAAATTATCATCCACATCATTAATTACTATAGTCTCGGTAATGGGAATAGCCGGATCGCCCAGGCTGTATAACAAAGACTGCGGTTCGATATTGCTTAATGTAGGCGCATCATTAACCTTCTGTATTTTTATGGATACGGTGGCCGCTTCAGTCGCGAGGAAGGATCCATCAAAGGCATTCCACCTGAAGGAATCAGAACCAGAAAAGTTGAGGTTGGATAAATAATTAAAATTTTCGATCGCTCCATTCACAACTAAGATTTCTGCGCCTATTACAACAGGAGCTCCGTTCCAGGACAGAATTCCATTTACAGGTAACGAAACAATTTTTATATAAGCAATGGGGCTTGCCGAAAAACTTGTGAAGTTAGCCCCAAAGATCTCATACGTAAAATTGAATGGCACATCTTCTTTAGCCTGAATTTCAAAATTCTTGAGCACCGGGGGAAAATTAGCGTCAACCGTTAAGATGCCTGGTGTATAACTAAAATTGTAATTATTATCACTTCCGCCCGAAACAGTGATTGGATAAGTGCCAACCGGGGAAGAGATAGTAGCTGTTGTGGTTGCTGTTGGTAGGTTATCCAAATCGCTGACCCCATCTGTATTTAAGAACCCAGAATAACTAATGGTTAGCAAAGGGTTAGGCGTTGACAATAACCTGGATTTGTTATCGGCTGTAGCTGTTAAGGTTGCTTTTGTAATGGCCAGGACTCCCGGTGCATAAACAAAATTATAATTGTTGTCATTTCCACCGGCTATTGTTATTGCATAATCCCCCACCGAAGTGGATGCATTTGCCACCGAGTTAGTTGTTGGTTTGGTATCAAGAACGGTCTCTATTTCTCCATTAACAAAACCTGTATACGAAATTGTAAAGGGAGGGTTTGCAGCTCCGTACACGCGTGCCTTGTTATCCGCTTTCGCAGTCAGGGTTACTTTATTTACGGTTAGCTGGGCTGTTGTTCCATTTACAGGGTTATAGTTTGCCGTATTGGTAGGTGTAAAATTAACCGATAGGGTTTGGTTTGTTCCCGCATTGAGCAGGGTTCCAACAGTTGGCGTATAGGTGAATGTGCCCGGTACGCTCGCAGTTGCATTCAACTGGGAGGAACTAAGACTTACTCCATACGAAATAGCAGCAGGGTTTGCC
>CAZNRJ010000117.1:6915-9911 GCA_964574945.1 uncultured Ohtaekwangia sp.
TAAAATTTACTGACAGCACTTGATTGGCGCCAGCGTTTAATATAGTTCCGATGGCAGGGGTATAAGTAAATGTACCCGTTGTATTGGCTGTTGCATTTAGCTGTGTTGCACTCAGGGCAGTGCCAAACGTAATAGCCGCAGGTGCAGGCCAGGTAATGGTTGGCGTGGCTTTATTGACTGTAATTTGAGTTGTAGTATTATTAACCGGATTATAATTGGTCGTGTTGGCGGGTGCAAAATTAACGGATAAGGTTTGATTCACCCCTGCATTCAAAATGGCTCCTGCTGCCGGTGTGTAGGTGAACGTGCCGGGCACGGTTGATGAAGCATTCAGTTGCGCGCTGCCCAATGCAGTGCCATGTGTAATGGCTGCAGGTGATGACCAGGTAACAACAGGCGTTGCTTTGTTAACAGTAATTTGTACGGTAGTTCCATTTACGGAATTATAGTTATTAGTGTTTGCAGGTGTAAAATTTACGGACAAGGTTTGATTGGATCCTGCATCCAAAAGGGTGCCACCGGGGGGCTGGTACGTAAACGTTCCCGGTACACTGGCTGTAGCATTTAATTGCGTTGCAGTTAACGCAGTTCCATAGGTGATAGCTGCCGGTGCAGACCACGTAACCACAGGCGTTGCTTTATTTACCGTAATCAGTACGGTGGTACCATTAATGGGATTATAATTGGCTCCATCGGCTGGAGTAAAGTCAACGGATAAAACCCGGTTCGCCCCGGCATTTAATACCGTTCCGACTGCAGGGTTATAGGTAAATGTTCCCGCTACACTTGCTGATGCATTCAGTTGGGTTGCACTTAAGGCGGTTCCATAAATTATTGCTGCCGGATTGTTCCACGTTATTACAGGATTTGATTTACCGACACTTAACACCCCGTTCACGTAAGTGAATGAATAATTATTATCAGCGCCACCCGATACGGTAATGGGATAGTTGCCAATGGGACTTGCCACAACAGCCGTAGTGGATGCAGTGGGCTGTGTATCTATTACTGAAACAGTTTCTCCGTTAACAAAACCTGAGTAGTTAATCACAAATGCCGGGTTAGGTACGCCATAAGGCCGGCCTGCATTCAATGCAGTGGCCACCAGGGGTGCTTTGTTGATTGTCAGTGATCCTGCCACATAGGTAAATGAATAATTATTATCTGATCCTCCGGATGCCGTTATCGGATAAGATCCAACATTGCTCGAAACAGTGGCTGGTGTAGATGCCACGGGAGCTAAATCAATTACCGAAGCATTTTCGCTGTTAACAAACCCTGAATAGTTAATTGTAAACGCGGGATTTGCCGATCCATAAATTTTTGAAGCATTTGAAACAGAAGCCGTAAGGGTTACTTTAGTGATGGTCAGCGTGCCATTCGTGTAAATCAAATTATAATTATTATCCGCTCCACCGGAAATGCTTATAGGATATGATCCAACATTGCTTGCTGAAGTAGCTGATGTGGAGATAGTGGGAGGGCTATCTATTACAGATTGATTTTCACTATTCACAAATCCTGAATAAGACACCGTTAATGCCGGGTTTGCCGAGCCATACAAACGGGTTTTGTTATCTGCCGAAATGGAAAGTGTGGCTTTATTGATTGTCATGGTTCCCGCCTGCAGGATTATACCATAGTTTACAGCGGAACCTCCACTGAGGTTAATTGGATATGACCCTACAGCGCTGGCCGTCCCGGCAGGTGTACTGATGGTTGGTGGAGTAATTGAACTGACATTATCCCCGTTCAAGAACCCAACGTAAACTATCGTTAAGGTTGGATTTACCTGGCCATAGATTTTTGAAAGGTCAGACGCCCGGGCAATTAAAGGCGAAATATTAACCGTCAGCGTTCCGCTTTGAAGGGTCAGGTTATAGTTTATTGATGCTCCCCCGCTTAATGTTATAGGATAGGTTCCAACATTGCTAACGGGAGTGGCAACCGTGCTTGCTATAGGTACGGTAATCTCGCTTTGTGTATCCCCATTCACAAACCCGGTATAGCTGATAGAAAAGGTTGGGTTTGATAATCCATACGACCTTGATTTATCATCCGCACGGGCAGTCAGGGGCGCTTTGGTAATTGTTAACGATCCGTTTACATAAGAAAATGCATAATTATTATCTACCCCGCCTGCAGGAACAATTGGAAATACACTCCCGGCATTATCGCCCGCAATGGCAGAACATGTAGCGATGGGTGCCGTATCAATAACACTTGCGTTCTCACTGTTTACAAATCCGGAATAGTTAATAACAAAAGATGGATTGCCTGCACCATAAATTCTGCTGGTGCTATTGGCAGTAGCTGTTAACAAAGCTTTGTTAACAGTAATTTGTACACTTCGGTTTACCGAATTATAATTTACTCCATCAGCAGGAATGAAATTTACGGATACTGTTTGATTAGCTCCTGCATTCAACAAGGTTCCTGCCGCGGGTGTATAAACAAAAGTTCCAGGCACATTAGCCGTTGCATTAAGCTGTGTACTGCTCAATGTTGTTCCATACGTTATTGCTGCCGGATTTGCCCAGGTAATTACCGGGTTATCCTTACTGTTAACGGTGATTTGTACCTGTGTATTTGGTACTGAATTAAAGTTTGCTGCATCTGCAGGGGTAAATGATACCGATAAAGGATAATTTCCTGCGGAGGCAAAAGTGGTCCCTAATGGTGGTGTGTAGGTAAACGTTCCGGGCACATCAGCCGTTGCATTCAGGTGAACTCCTGTTAAGGGTTCATTCACTTTCAGTGGAAGAGGTGTGCCCCATGTTACGATGGGTGTTGCTTTATTAACGGTTATCAAAGCGGTTCGCCCAACAATTGAATTATAATTTTCCGCATCGGCAGGCGTAAAATTCAAAGACAACGTTTGGTTGGCGCCTACATTTAGTATTTCACCACTTGAAGGAGTGTAAACAAATGCCCCCGGCACATTGGATGCAGCATTCAATTGGGTGGCGCTTAATGGGGTTCCATAAATAATGGGG
>CAZNRJ010000118.1:0-7658 GCA_964574945.1 uncultured Ohtaekwangia sp.
TCCTGAATCAACCCGATGAACAACCCTCAGTTGCAACCGGTATTAAATTAACAGGCGACATCCAATTTGAAGATGTTTCTTTTTCATATCCCACCCGTCAGGATGTTGAGGTACTGAAAAGCATCAGTTTTAAAATTAAGCCCGGTGAAAAAATCGCGTTGGTTGGCCCGAGTGGTTCTGGTAAATCAACCATCATTAATTTATTAATGCGCTTCTATCCGGTTCAGTCAGGATCAATTTTAGTTGACCAAAAACCAAACCAGGAATACAATTTATCTGATTACAGAAAGAACATTGGCATCGTACCACAAGAAGTAATCCTGTTTGGTGGCAGCATCAAAGAAAATATTGCGTATGGAAAACCGGGGGCCAGTGAGCAGGAGGTTATTGAAGCGGCTAAAAAGGCAAATGCCTGGGAGTTTATTGATAGCTTTCCGGAGAAACTCGAAACACTTGTTGGCGATCGCGGTGTAAAGCTTTCCGGTGGCCAACGCCAGCGGGTAGCCATTGCCCGGGCCATCTTAAAAGATCCGGCTATCCTTATCCTGGATGAAGCTACAAGTTCGTTGGATGCATTATCCGAACAACTTGTGCAGGAAGCCCTCGAAACGTTAATGGAAAATCGCACCACACTAGTAATTGCCCATCGACTAAGTACAATCAGAAAAGTAGATCGCATTATGGTTATCAAAGAAGGGCGCATTGCTGAGTCCGGATCGCATGCCGACCTGATCTCCTTAGACAATGGTATCTATAACAATTTGCTCAAACTTCAATTAGAAATGCACTAAAATTTCTTCCCGTTTTCCATAGGCCAATAGTTCGGTTAGCAGGTTTCTTTTTTATTCACTCCTGCATTAACCTTAATAGTATTGAAATAAAATTAATTTGTAGCTTTGGCTTTAATGAGTGGTAACTTGTCAACACTTTTTAGCTGATAATCGCCTCTTTTTGACCCAAAAACCTTAGAAAAAGCACATGTTGGCATTCACTTTGTTTGGCCTGGATCTCAGCGATGAGACCTTTCTTTTTGGAGTTTTTGGGGCCATAATATTAGTCTTCCTTCTTCTTGATTTAGGGATCTTTAACAAGACGGCTCATAAGATTTCTACCAAATCAGCCCTGTACCAATCAATTTTTTGGGTATTTGTCAGTACTGTTTTTGGCTACCTGATTTATGCAATGGACAAGGAAAGCGGTGGGGCAGACGGTGCATTAGAATATTTCTCAGCCTATCTTACCGAATATGCCCTCTCCGTTGATAACATCTTTGTAATTCTATTAATCCTCAAGTACTTCAAAGTAAAGGAGGAGTACTTTCATAAGATTCTTTTCTGGGGAATACTGGGGGCCGTTGTTTTCAGAGGGGTTTTCATTTTTGTAGGCGCCATCTTTATTCATAATTTCCATTGGATACTATACATCTTTGGGGTTTTCCTGATCTACTCAGGTATAAAAATTTACTTTGAGGACAGTGACGAAAAAATCGATCCTGAAAAGAATCCTATCCTGAAATTCTGCAGAAAATATTTGCCTATTACACAAGATGAAATGGGTGGGAAGTTCATAACCAGGGTTAATGGAAAGCTAATGTTCACTGAGCTTTTCCTGGTGATTGTTTTAATTGAAACAACCGATTTGATTTTTGCCGTGGATTCAATTCCTGCTGCGTTCGCGATTACAACTAATGAGTTTATCATTTATACTTCCAATATTTTTGCAGTAATGGGCTTACGCGCTATGTTCTTCCTGTTATCAGGAATTATTGATAAGTTCTATCTGCTGCAAAAAGGATTGTCCATTATCCTTTTCTTCATCGGTGCTAAAATGCTTTTGGAAATCGGACGAGGCAGTGATTTTCTTCCGGATGTGCTTACCAACATGCCCCCTACGATATCGTTCACCATCATCCTGCTCACGCTCACACTATCTATTATCTTTTCCGTTATCGTTCCAAGAAAAGAGAAGCCCGATGAGACTGAAGATTAGCCTCGCTTGATCAAGCAACTTCGGCAAAGAAATTGTTAGGTAAAATCTTCATTAGAATTGGCAACGTAAGAAACCGCTGCGGCAAAGAAATAATAACGAAGGTTGGAATGGTCTTTATTGCAACAATCAACAACTCTTGCATGTGCTCCTTTTCTCCTTCTGTCAATTCATGAGCACGCGCTTTTCTAAGCAGCTCCATCAACTCCTTACTTTCCTGAACTTCCTTCACTAAGCGGTTTTTATGCGCCCCTGCTACTTTGCTCATGCGTTCAACAAATTGCTCGCTTAGCTGGTTGTAGTCTTGTTTATTTTGCAGGTAGTTTAGCTTATCCCAATACTCAAGCACAAAGCCCTCAATCGCCAGCAGGCTATTTTCCAAATCGTCTTCCGTAAACCCTAAGTAACTGCATAAGCGTTTAAGAAATCCTATTTCCGATTCCTCCACTAATTTATCAGCCCATATAGTGAGGATGGCGATCTCCAAAAAATACTTTTTTAAAATCCACGAATTATTGGTTGGGAGATTGATCTCTTCAAGGCTGACCCCTTCATCGAATATTTTCTTGGCCTCCCGTTTCTTATCCTGTGGTAAGTCAGTGCTTTGAAGAAAAAACTCCAGCAATCTTCTCTCCTCAGGCTCAATTTTAGAATTTGAATGGGCTGCGCAGGCAATTATTTTAATTACGGAAAAGCGGAGTTCTTCACGTTCATACTTAAAAAAATCAGAGACAATGCGATCGGCATTGGTGTGTATCCATTGTCCGAAAATAAAAATATCCAGGAAGAGTAAGCTGTTGTGAAAAAACTGAACCCAAAAGTTTGTGTCAAACTCGGCAGTATGGTCAATTCTTTTGTCGAGGATTTTTTCGGCAAGTTCAAGGGCGGTTTTTCTTTTGCCAAACAAGGTCTTGGAAGGAGTGGCTAATTCAGGAAAGATATTGTTGTAAAAATTACCGATGTTCTCCAGTGTTTTTATAATCACTTTCGAAAGTTCATCAGGCGTTTTTATGGGTTTATCATAAAACAAAAGTGAACTGCTTATCAAGCTCTCCGCCAATAGAATTTTCATTCTGTCCTTCTCATTCCAATAATCGGAATCAGGCAAATCATATGTAGCAACCGGTTGGCCATACATAAGCCCGCTGGGTTGAATGATGCTATACAACGAATGTTCAGGATGGGAAGAATGCTTACGATCTTCCGTAATATCTTTCAACAACTCTTTGCGAAAGTCAAGGTATTCTTTTAACCAGCCTTTTTCTCCCGGGTTCATAGTCGGTATTCAAATAAAAGGGGAGAAAAATACGTTTTTTTTACGAAACTACTCACTGTGTTTCCAGCCTTTCTTTTCAATGGTTCGAAAAGAGTCCTCCACTTTCTTTTGAAGATTTTTTTTGAAGGCTTCCAGTTTTTTTGCGATGACTTTATTTTCTGTCCCTAAAATTTGAGCAGCTAAAATACCGGCATTCTTTGCCCCATTCAATGCCACAGTTGCAACCGGCACACCCGATGGCATCTGCAAAATGGATAATACCGAATCCCAACCATCAATAGAATTTGAGGACTTAATAGGAACCCCAATAACCGGCAAAGATGTGAACGATGCCACCATGCCCGGAAGATGTGCTGCCCCGCCCGCTCCCGCGATAATAATTTTCAGCCCTCGCGATCGTGCTGAAACTGCATAATCAGCCATGCGCTGTGGGGTTCGGTGGGCAGATACTACCGTTAACTCAAACGGAATACCCAGCTCTTCTAAAAACTCGGCAGCTTCCTTCATTATTTTCAAATCAGACTGACTGCCCATGATAATGCCTACTACCGGTTTGTTCATGCCTTTACTTTAAGGGTGTGTTTTACAAAGTTGGCTTTCTTTTTCAAATTATCCAGATCAGCATCCACAACCGTAACATGCCCCATCTTACGAAATGGTTTAGTTACCTTCTTTCCATATAAGTGAACGTGAACACCAGGAATTTTCATAACCTCTTCCAGCCCCTCATATTGGGCCAGTCCTGTAAATCCATCCTCACCCAAAAGATTGATCATGGCACTCGGGCTTGTAAGTGTTGTTTCGCCAGGGGATAAATTCAAAATGGCCCGTAAGTGCTGCTCATATTGTGAGGTAACGTTACCTTCAATAGTTTGATGACCGCTGTTGTGTGGTCGCGGAGCGATTTCATTTACTAAAACAGTTTGATCCTTCGTGACAAACATTTCTACAGCCAGTAACCCAACCATGCCAAGTTTTTCAATTACTTCCCTTGCGATGCGATCCGCTTCAGCAGCAATGGTTTGCTTGAGTTGCGCTGGGGAAAAAAGATATTCAACTAAGTTGGCTTCCGGATGAAAAATCATTTCAACAGGAGGATAAGAAGATAGTTCACCACGCTCATTGCGCGAAACAATTACCGCTATCTCTTTTTCAAAATCGATCAGCTTCTCTAACAACCCGGGCGCATCAAATGCTTTTGCAAGGTCATTTGAACTTCTGAGCATTTGAACGCCTCTTCCATCATATCCTTCCTTTCCCAGTTTGTTTGCAGCCGGTAAGAAATCCTTATTTGCTTCCACTTCTTTTAGATCGTTAACCGGTATAAACTCAGCAGTGGGTATCTGATGGCTGACAAAGAAATTCTTTTGCTTTCGTTTATCCTGAATAAGTTCGATGATATGGGGTTGGGGGAAAACTTTCTTGCCTGCTTTAACCAGATCAGCAAGGGCCTGGGTATTTACATTTTCTATTTCGATAGTAATCAAGTCGCAGGCATTGCCAAAATCCAATACCGTTTGGTAATCCGTTAACTTCCCTTGAGTAAAGGGGGCAAGTTGTGAGCAAGGAGCCTGGGCATCCGGATCCAGCACGTTGAAACTAATATTAAAATCAATGCCCGATTGAATAAGCATGCGCCCTAACTGGCCGCCTCCTAAAATACCTACCGTATAATTTTGATAAAATGTATTCGCCATGGGCGCGCAAGAGAATTATTCGATCGCAAAAATACCTCTTTGCAATTAATAATCGGCTATTGATTTAGCCCTTGCTACTACATCGTTAAATTCAATACCTGAACTTTTGATTGTGTACAGAAGCAATCTTACTTCCTTTACATGAACCCGGCCATCCACCTCCGACATTTTGTAGAGATGGACAAAAGCCCTTAACTTCTCTTCGTCAGTACAATTATTAAGCAAGTCTATCCCTTCCATGTAAATTTCACGCTCTGATTTTCCCTTCATGATCTCTTCAAACTCCCTGAAAAGGGAATCCGTTATGCCCTCTTGTTTCTTGATGCTAGCCAAAGCCCGGTATTCCTTTTCGTCAATTATGCCATCTGAGCTAATAAGGAGATGGGCAATGTAAAGTAAACCCATCTGTGCATTTCTTGAAGATATCATCATTTAACAATGTGGTCTAAATATAATCAGAATTAAAACCAAATAAGATACATGACAGAACCATGTAAGATTATGACAAACTTTGAAAAATTACGAATGCCGAGAGGTATGCCAGAACTGTCATATAAGCAAGCTGAATTAACGGCCATTTCCAACCTTTTGTTTCACGCTTTACAATTGCCAGCGTACTCATGCACTGCATGGCCAAGGTATAAAAGACCAGGAGTGAAAATCCCACCGCTGGCGTATACCTGGGGCCACCCGTCTCAGGATTGATCTCTGATTTCAACCTGCCCTTTATGGTTTGCTCATCGTCTGTGCTTCCTAAACTGTAAATAGTTGCAATCGTGCTTACAAAAACTTCGCGGGCGGCAAACGAAGTAACCAACGCTATCCCGATTTTCCAATCATAACCCAACGGTTTGATTATTGGCTCCAACGCTTTTCCCATAATGCCAGCGTAAGAGTGCTCCAACCGGTATGACGATACACGAGCCTCAAGCTCTTGCCCTGTTACTTCTTGTTCCTGTGATTGAGAGCGAACCTCTTCTTCGGCCCGTTGCATTTTATCTCCCGGCCCATAGCTTGCCAACACCCAAAGAATAACCGAGATAGCCAAGATAATTTTCCCGGCTTCGAATACAAATGCTTTTGTTTTTTCAACAACTGTATAGCCAACATTAGCCCACTTAGGTCTCCGGTAAGTGGGCATCTCCATAATCAAATAACTTTTCTCTTTTGTCTTTAGCAAAAGCTTCATCACCAATGCAGAAAGAATGGCCGCTGCAAACCCAAGCAAGTACAGGCTCATCAACACTAACCCCTGATAATTAAAAAATCCAAAGAGCTTATTTTCGGGAATGATGAGGGCAACCAGGATAGTAAACACCGGAAGGCGGGCCGAGCAACTCATAAAAGGCGTAACGAAGATTGTTATTAGCCTTTCTTTCCAATTCTCGATAGTTCGGGTAGCCATGATAGCCGGAATGGCGCAGGCGAGTCCGGAGATTAAAGGCACGACACTTTTACCGTTCAATCCAAACTTGCGCATGATTTTATCCATAAGAAAAACCACGCGTGCCATATAACCGCTTTCTTCAAGTATTGAAATGCAAGCAAAGAGAATAGCGATTTGGGGAATAAAAATAAGAATGCCCCCGATGCCAGGAATAATGCCTTGTGTAATCAAATCAAAGAGCGGGCCGTCTGGAAATGATTGGTCAAGGAAGTTGCTGAGCTTAGCAAATGATGCGTCAATGAAATCCATGGGCACCTGGGCCCAGGCAAAAATGGATTGGAAAATTAAAAACAGTACTGAAAAGAAAATAAGATAACCCCACACTTTATGGGTTAGTACTTTATCAATGCGGTACGAGAATTTTTTCCATTCGGGATCGGATGTTTTTAAAATGACTTTATTCAAAAGGTCTTGAATAAAGCCATAGCGCATAATGGTTTCAGCGCCCTGATATTTATGCGGAAAAAAATTAACAGCCTTTGCCTCACTTAAAATATAATCGCGGTCTTCCCTGCTTATAAAATGAAGGCTTTCCGTCTGTTGAAGAAATTGATAGGCTTCATAATCTGTAGATAGGCTAAACTTCCCTTTGATTTTTTTTATCAACGGTTTAATATCATCCCCTATTTGGAAAACAGATTTACCGGAGGGCACAACCGAACCTGACAAAACTTTTTTTAATTCTTCAATTCCCTCACCTGTGCGCGCATTAATCATCACCACCGGTAAATCTAACGAAGCTGATAACTCCTGAATGTCTATGCTCTGCCCAGACTTTGCAGCCAGGTCCATCATATTCAAAACAAGTACTACCGGTAGTTTTAAATCCATCAGTTGCGTAAGCAACAGCAGGCAGTTTTTAAGATTGGTTGCATCGGCTACAAGGGCTACACAATCCGGGTAGTTTTCTCCTTTTTGATCAGCAAAAATTTCGGCTACGATTTTCTCATCCAGTGTGCGTGGATATAAACTGTAGATTCCCGGCAAGTCAATGATTTCTGCTTGTTCGCGATTCGTTAGCAGGGTTATGCCGGTTCGTTTGTCTACCGTTATTCCGGGAAAGTTTCCGATCTTTTGATTAAGACCCGTCAGTTGATTGAACAGTGAGGATTTACCAGAGTTAGGCTTGCCTACAAGTGCTATTTTTTTCCGGATGCCTTCCATGCCTTAACTCAAAATCACAATGGTGGAAGCTTCCTCAAGCCGGAGGGATAAATCGCTGAATTGAGGTTGATTTTGCCGCCCTGCGCGT
>CAZNRJ010000118.1:7668-9840 GCA_964574945.1 uncultured Ohtaekwangia sp.
GATAAATCGTACCCTGAAACACTGACACAAACAGGATCCCCGAAAGGGGCGCTAAAATTAAAGCGCACAGCCGTGCCGGGAAGAAACCCCATCTCAAGGAGTTTGGCAGAAAGTGTATCGTCCGAAAAACCGGAAATTACTCCTGTTTCACCCGGTTTCATGCCTGCCACATTCCTCTTTAGCTCCACTTCTTATTTAGATTGATTTTAAACAACGCGAATATAAGTTTACAGGTAGAGTTAAACAATGATTATATTCATGACATGAAATGGCTGTTAAGATCACCCAAGATGGTATGATGGTCTGGCCGTTCCATGCGACCACTAAAAACGGTTTATTAACGCATGAAAAAGAAAGTTTCGAAGCCGAAAAAGAATAAGAAACCGGAAAAGATTTCTGAACCTCAACAGAAGGAAACAGAAGACCAATTTGATTTTGGCGGATTGCCTAAAAGGGATTTGAAAAAGAATCTTGGCTGTGGCTAAGAATTAATCTTAAAAATGCTTGAGATGAAAAAATCAGTCTTTAAGATACTGGCAAAAATTAATAAAGCTGTTATGCCGCGCTTTAGTAAGAAGGACATTACACGGCTTTCCAAATTCGATCAGGCATTGGTTGCTTATCGCTACTGGGTAACGATAAATGCCTTGGATTAAAAGCTATCGGTAAAAAAGATACGCTTTACACGCTCGCTCGTATTGGTAAGAATTTCGTAAGGAATTGTCTTGGCATTAGTTGCTACTTCATGTATCGGCAGACCTTCGCCAAAAACAATTACATCATCACCTTCCTTCGCTTCAATACCAGTTATGTCTACCATAGTCATGTCCATACAAACATTGCCAAACACGGGCGCGCGTTTGCCATTAATCATAACAGCACCCACACCTTTACTGAAACTTCTACTAAACCCATCGGCATAGCCAATGGCAATGGTAGCTAACTTCATATCATGTGTTGCTTTGCCCCATCGTCCATACCCCACTGATTCACCTGCTTTAATATTTTTTATTTGTGAGATCACTGTTTTCAATGTTGCAACAGGCAGAAGTTGATCAAATGATTCTTCGGTAGGATTGACACCATACAAGCCAATGCCTAACCGCACCATGTCCATTTGAAAATGCGGGAATCGTAAAATACCCGGGGAGTTTAGAATGTGCCGAATCGGTTTTACGTTGAGTTCACCGGAAATTTTTTCATAAACTGATTCAAATCGTTGCAATTGCTGACCGGAATAGTCATCATGATTTGGATCATCGGCACCGGCCAAATGAGAGAATACACTGGCAACTGATATATTCTTGTTGTTTTTTAAAAGGTCTATTACTTCAGCTATTTGCTGTTCTTCCAAACCAAGACGATGCATGCCCGTTTCAATCTCCAAATGAATCCGGCAGGAATTTCCCTGGAGGAATTCTACCAATGCTTTGAGAATTGAAACAGTATAAACCACGGGCTCAAGGCTATTTGAGGTAATCGCTGAAAAGCTTTCTTCAGTAGGGTTCATTACCATAATGGGTAAATGAATCTTGCTTTTTCTAAGTTCAATTCCCTCATCTGCGTAAGCAACCCCCAAATAATCCACTTTGTGATATTGCAACAGGCTGGCTACTTCTTCGCTGCCGCTTCCATAGGCAAAAGCCTTTACCATTGCCATTAATTTAACTCCAGGGTTCAGCCTCGACTTGAAGAAATTTAGATTATGGACCATCTTGTTCAGATCAATCTCCATGCGGGTTCCATGAACCTTACGCTGAATGCGAGCAGTTATTCTTTCAAACTGAAATGAGCGTGCCCCCTTTACGAGAATCGTTTCGCGATTGAGTTCATCCCAGTTAAACTGGCTCAATGCATCTTCTGTACTTCTGTAAAAACTAAGTTGAGCTTTAAGTTTATTAAACTGCTGCTGTTGACTAAATAATACTTTTCCAATACCAATAAATCGATCAATACCACTTTGTACAAGCAGTTCAGAAATGCGGGCAACCAATGTATTGTCATCAAGGCCCGACTGCAAAATATCAGAAAGAATAACAGTCTTTTTGTTTGGCAAGCTTCCCAAGAAATCAAGCCCTACCTGAAGCCCCGCAAGGTCATTATTATAACTATCATCTATTACCTGGCAATTATTTATTCCCTGCTTCAGCTCAAGCCGCATGGAAACAGATC
>CAZNRJ010000119.1:0-4016 GCA_964574945.1 uncultured Ohtaekwangia sp.
CAGAGCCATAGGCATGACACGATTCAACATTAATAACAACATCCATGCTACCCGTTTCTATGGGTATTTTTTCGGCACTTCCCTGTATGAAGGTTAGGTTAGGTAATTTATGTAACTGGTTGGCGAGATCGACCGCGTGATGAGCCAGGTCCATCCCCGTATAAAAAGTCGGCTTAAAGTAACTGGCTACATGACAAGCGCCACCCCCGCGACCGCTTCCAACTTCAAGGATAGTTTGGTTTGCAATGTTTGTCTTTGCTGCCAGGTAGTGATACATCTGTAATGGATATTTTTGCATCGGAACTTTCCCCAGATGCAAGGGGCCTTCCGTTTCGGTGGGGTCATAGCCGTAATTCATGAAGTGCCAGTCATTAGCAGGTATATGTTTGGCTAATAACTCGTAAGTGACCTTAGCATTTAATCGTTTGAACCAGGCGAATCTCTTAAAAGGATAGAGGAGCGTTTTGATCATGAGGCAGGTTTTGAGGTAGACCCGAAAGGTAAGGTAAATCAAACCCAATAAGAAAGCCACAGATTCACAGACTATTTAACCTGTGAATTTGTGGCTAATATTTAAACTTTCACTTTTTTAAGCAGTAGCTGGTTTTTTCCGCATCCAAAAAAACAGAATCGTGAATAGGACTATTAAAATGGCCGGAAATGCAACCATGGTTTGAAGTGTAGATTGACCTGCGGCTAACTCTAATGCATCACCCTCAAGACCGGCAGCACTCGCTTTTTCCTTAGCACTATCAATCCACCCACCAATGATAGGCTGCCAGATAGAAGTTGAAAACATGCCAAAAGCACCTACTACTGACATTCCTATTGCACCGCTTAAGGGTATTTTTTCTGCTGTAAATCCAATCATATTTGGCCAGAAATAGCAAACACCCATCGCAAAAAATACAGCGGCCACATAGGCCATTGGACCTGTTTGGGTGCTAAATAAAAAGATTCCAAGCGCTGTGAAAATAGCAGAGCCTAACAACACTCCTGTTTGATCAAACTTATGCACGAATTCTCCACCAAAGTATCTTCCTACTGCCATCAATCCGGTAACTAATGCAAGGATTACCATGGGTTCAGCGCCACTTTTTGCCATAATTATTCCTGTCCATTGCTGTGGGCCAAATTCAGAGATGGCAGTCAACGTCATGCAGGCACAGATGAAAATGAAAAGCGGGGTAGCCATTGCTTTTAGATTTTCACCTAATGATGCAATTTCCTTTTTTGGTTCAGGGAAAGCCTGTCCATAAAAAACGTATGCGTAAATTACTGTAGGGATTAGTATGATCCAGATTTGAGCTTCCCAACCTAAATTCATTTTGGTCATGGCAAAGGAAATCAAGCTTCCCAAAACAATTCCACCCGGAAACCACATGTGAAAGCGGTTCAATAACGTATTCATTTGCTTGCCGCTGTAGCTGGCTGCAATCATTGGGTTACACGCTGCTTCCGTGCATCCATTGCCAAGTCCAATGAATAGGGTGGAGATTAAAAGACCTATATATCCTCCTGAAAAAATTGTTAAGATGATACCCAATGTATGAGTGATGAAAGCGAAGATCATAATCTTTTTTGGCCCCAAACTTCCATAAAATATACCTCCAAGCACCATGGAAATAGGGAAGCCAATGAACCACATCGAGTTAATAAACCCAAGCTGTTCTGCGGTAAGGTTAAAGGTTGTTCCAAGCTCAGGCAGAATCCCCGCCCTGATACTGAAGGAAAAGGCTGTTGTTATTAACGCAAAACAACTGCCGTAAAAAAGTCGAATGTTAGGTTTATCGCTCATACAATATTCTTTATAGGGTTGATTTTAGGTTATGAAATATGAAAGGAAAATCGATTTAATGCAAACGTTTGATGTAAAAAGCAAAAAATAAGTTGCTGTCATAATTCAAAAGCAATTCCATCCCTTTTAAGGGAATCATACACCTGTTTGTCGAACCGGAAAAGCGCGGCCGCCCGGTGCGACACATCCTTTTGCTTTTCATGGCATGCCTTCAGCAGTTTCATCTTAGAAAGCTTTCGCCTGAAGTTTGACTTATCCAACTGGGTTTCTAAGATGGCTTCATATAGCTCCAGAAGCCGAAGCAGTGTAAATTTTTCAGGCAGCAGGTTAAACCCAACCGGTTCATGCCGCACTTTATGCTTTAGGTGATTGAATCCAAATGTCAGGATGGCTTTGTGATCGTAGGGGAGTTTGGGCACTTCATGAACATTAAACCACTGCGCATCCGATGCCGTGAAACCCGGGATGAGGGAATAGTGCTCTTCATTTACAAGGGCAATGTGTGCGATCGTTATTACGCGTTTGGTGGGATAGCGATCAGGCTCACCAAAGGTTTTTAATTGCTCTAAGTAAATATTACTGATCCCCGTAAGGGATTTTAATAATCGCTTAGCGGCATCATCAACACTTTCTCCATAAGTAATCCATCCACCCGGCAGCGCCCATTTGCCTTTGCTTATTCCAGTGGCATGTTTCACCAATAAGATATCGAGCCGGCCATTGTTAAACCCGAAAATCAGGCAGTCAATGGACAGTGCTTCAATGATTGAGTCAGCACCCGGTTTAGCCATAAAAGAAATGTTGCCCAATATATGGTCATTTTGACTATAAGTAAATACTTTTGGAAACAATTCAATCGTATGCAGAGATTTCTATTGGGCCTGGATATTGGCAGTTCGTCAGTAAAAGCAACGCTTGTTGCTGTTGATACAGGCAAGGCAATTGCCTCGGCACAATCTCCCAAAGAAGAGATGGAAATGCTGGCGCCCCATGCCGGCTGGGCCGAGCAGCATCCCGAGGTTTGGTGGGAGCATGTCGTAAAAAGTATCCATTTATGTTTAAGTAAATCAGGTGTTGATCCCGGGCATATCAAAGCGATTGGTATCGCTTATCAAATGCATGGGTTGGTAGCTATTGATAAAACCGGCAAGCCCGTCAGGCCATCTATTATCTGGTGCGATAGCAGGGCCGTAGGCGAAGGTGAAAAAGCATTTAATGAATTAGGCAAAGAACATTGCCTTACTCATTTTTTAAACTCACCGGGAAACTTCACCGCCTCAAAATTAAAATGGATTAAAGAGAACGAGCCCGAAGTATATGCACGTATTCATAAGATTATGTTGCCTGGAGATTACATCGCGTACAAGCTCACAGGCGAAATTGTAACAACGGATACAGGGCTTTCAGAAGGGATTTTTTGGGACTATAAAGAAGGCGGAATTGCGCATTCACTGCTCAAGCAATATGGAATTGACCCTTCACTGTTGGCAGAGGTAAAACCTGTGTTTTCTGAGCAGGGAAAACTTACTACAAAGGCAGCTGAAGAAACCGGATTAAAAGCAGGAACTGTAATTTCGTATCGTGCTGGAGATCAGCCAAATAATGCCTTTTCACTTAATGTGATAAATAAGGATGAAACCGCAGCCACCGCGGGCACCAGCGGAGTGATTTACAGTGTTACCGACAGCAATTCTTACGATGTAAAATCCAGGGTAAACACCTTTATTCACGTAAGTAACAAACCAACCGAAAAGCGAAATGGCGTGTTACTTTGCGTGAACGGAACGGGCATCCTGAATAGCTGGTTGCGCAAGAATTTACGCAGCAGTAATCAACTGTTGGATTACCAACAAATGAATGAATATGCCGAGAAGGTTTCCGTGGGTGCGGAGGGACTTTTGATGTTACCTTTTGGCAATGGGGCCGAACGCATTCTTGAGAATAAGATCATCAACGCCTCGTGGCACGGTCTGGATTTTAATCAACATTACCAGGCTCATATTTTACGGGCAGCCCAGGAAGGAATTGTGTTTGCCTTGAAATATGGGTTTGAGATTTTGCAAGCGATGGGCCTTAATTCAAAAGTGATTCGTGCCGGGCAGGCAAATATGTTTTTGAGTCCGTTGTTTAGAAAAGCATTTGTAAATACCATTGGTGTGCCATTGGAATTATATGATACGGACGGATCGAAAGGGGCTGCCCTGGGTGCCGGGGTAGG
>CAZNRJ010000119.1:4026-9840 GCA_964574945.1 uncultured Ohtaekwangia sp.
GCCGGTTTATATGCTACTTTCGAAGAAGCCTTTAAAGGACTGACCCGGCTTCATGAGGAATCTCCAAATAAAGAATTGACAACCCAATATGAAGAGACGTATCAGAAATGGAAAGACGTTTTGACTAAACAGATAAATTAATAAACCACCGGCCACAGACCCGCCTCCTAAAGTGTACGGAGGGCAGGTTCACTGATTTTATTAAGTCAGTGAGAAAGCTTTGACTATAAGAAACATGAAATGAATTTGAATGGTTAATCTTATGGATAGTTTTTTTAGAATTGGCAAACAGAATACAAATCAACTAACTGAAAACGAGTGGTGCATAAGAATACTTGAAGCACGGAAGGCTATAGCAGAAGGAAAATTAGTTTCTCATGAAGAAGTAAAAGAATATTTTAAGAGAAGATCAAAATTGAAAAATGGGTCATAGAATCAGAAAATTAAATTTGTGCATTCGTGGCCATAAACTTTAAATCCTAAATCCTAAATCACTACTTATGAAAATCACGAAAGGAAAAAAAGAATACTTCAAAGGTATTCGCGCTATCAAGTTTGAAGGTAAAGAATCAGACAACCCGTTAGCATTTAAGTTCTACAATCCCAAAAGAAAGGTGGGCAAGAAAACGATGGAAGAACACCTTCGCTTTGCCATTGCCTACTGGCATACATTCTGTGGCAATGGGGGCGATCCTTTCGGGACCGGAACGAAAAATTTTCCCTGGTCAACCAGTAGCGATCCCATGCAGCGTGCCTACGATAAAATGGACGCAGCGTTTGAATTCATCACCAAAATTGGTGCTCCCTACTACTGCTTCCATGATTACGATTTAGTTGAAGAAGCGCCTACATTAAAGGAAAGTGAAACCAGGTTAAGGAAAATAGTTGCTTACGCAAAGGAAAAACAGAAGGCTTCAGGGGTGAAATTGCTTTGGGGAACCGCTAACCTGTTTTCCAATCCGCGCTATATGAATGGTGCGGCAACCAACCCCGATTTTAACGTGGTGTGCCATGCCGGTCTCCAGGTAAAAAATGCGATTGATGCAACCATTGAATTAGGCGGCAGCGGCTACACATTTTGGGGTGGAAGGGAAGGCTACCTTTCGTTATTGAATACAAACATGAAACGTGAGCAGGAACACCTCGCCCGGTTCTTACATACGGCCCGCGATTACGGAAGAAGAAATGGATTTAAAGGTTCGTTCTATATCGAACCAAAACCGATGGAGCCTACCAAGCATCAATACGATTTTGATGCGGCTACCTGCCTTTCATTTTTGCGTCAGTATGATTTGATGGATGATTTCAAATTGAATATTGAAGTGAACCATGCTACGTTAGCGAGTCACACATTCGATCATGAGCTGCAAGTGGCAGCCGATGCAGGTGTGTTAGGCAGCATTGATGCCAACAGGGGGGATAATCAAAATGGATGGGACACCGATCAGTTTCCTAACAATGTATATGAAATCACAGAAGCTATGTTAGTGATTTTACAAGCCGGTGGTTTTAAAACGGGCGGTGTAAACTTTGATGCGAAGACAAGAAGAACATCCACCGACCTGGAAGATATTTTCTATGCACACATTGGTGGCATGGATGTATTCGCTAAAGCTTTGCTGGCAGCGCATGCAATATTAGAAGATGGCGAGTTTCTTGAAATGAGGAAAGAGCGTTATGCTTCTTTTAATTCGGGAAATGGAAGGAAGTTTGAACGCGGAGGCTTGAGTTTGGATGCGTTACGAAAACTTGCCCTTAAAAATGGAGAACCTGCCCAGATCAGTGGCAAGCAGGAGTATTTTGAAAACCTGCTTAATAAGTTCATTTAACGCCATTTAAAGTTTACGCAATCGTTTCCGTTAAATAAAATTGATTATTTTACGGGCTTCATTCTAACCTTACAAAACAATCCTAAAAAGCATGAACAGAAAATTACGCATGGGCATGGTTGGTGGTGGTAAAGATGCCTTTATCGGATCGATACACCGGCTTGCAGCCAACATGGACGGACTCATTGAAGTAGTGGCAGGAGCACTTAGTATCAACCCTGAAATAGCGAAGGAAAGTGGAAAGATGTTGTTCCTCCAGGAAGATCGAATCTACACTACGTTTGAAGAGATGATTGAGAAGGAGAGCAAGCTACCGGCTGACAGACGGATTGATTTTGTAACCATTGTTACTCCAAACTTTGCTCACTTTGCCCCGGCCATGTTAGCGCTTGAAAAAGGATTTCACGTAGTGATTGAAAAGCCTATTGCATTTACATTAGATGAAGCCCTGCAATTGAAGAAGAAAGTTAAGGAGACTGGATTATTATTGTTACTTACGCACACGTATTCAGGATACCCAATGGTGCGTCAGGCGCGAACGATGGTGAAAGAAGGTGTGTTCGGAAAAATCCGAAAGGTATATGTTGAATATCCGCAAGGCTGGCTTAGTAAAATGAGCGAACGCGAAGGCAATGCCCAGGCAGCGTGGAGAACAGATCCTAAAAAATCAGGTAAGGCTGGTGCGATGGGAGACATCGGTACACATGCAGCGCATCTTGCCGAGTTTATTACGGGGTTAAAAATTACTCATCTCTGTGCTGATCTAAACGCAATGGTTCCGGGCCGTGCATTAGATGATGATGGTAATGTGCTTTTAAAATTTGATAATGGCGCTGCCGGAGTATTGATGGCATCGCAGGTTGCAGCCGGTGAAGAGAATGCGTTGAAAATCAGGATCTATGGCGAAAACGGTGGACTGGAGTGGGCTCAGCAAGAACCCAATACACTGTTAGTGAAATGGCTTGATAAACCAACCCAGATTTTACGCGCGGGTACTAACGGGTTTGTTGGCGCTGAGGCAATATTCAATGCACGCACGCCAGGCGGCCACCCCGAAGGATATTTAGAAGCATTTGCTAATCTCTCTCGCAATTTTGCGTTGACATTATCAGCCCGATTAGATGGAACCAAAGTTCCTGAGTTAGTTGACTTTCCTTCGGTCGAAGATGGTATTCGGGGAATGGCCTTCATTGACAATGTGGTGAAGAGCGGACAGAGTAAAGAAAAATGGACTCCCTTTGAAATATAATTTATGCAGACATTAAAAGGCCCCGGAATATTTTTAGCTCAGTTCATGGGCGATGAGCCACCGTTCAATAATCTTAAATCTATTTGTAAATGGGCAGCTTCGCTTGGATATGTAGGGGTTCAGATTCCCACATGGGATAGTCGGTGCATCGACCTGAGGAAAGCAGCAGAGAGTAAAGATTATGCACAGGAGCTAAAAGAAACTGTTGAATCGTGCGGATTGCAAATCACAGAATTATCCACGCACCTGCAAGGTCAGTTGGTGGCGGTGCATCCTGCGTATGATGTGATGTTTGATGGCTTCGCGCCTAAGTCGGTGCATGGCAAACCCAAAGAACGAACTGCATGGGCGGTAGATCAATTGAAGTTAGCGGCTAAGGCCAGTAAGAATTTAGGATTAAATGCACATGCAACTTTCTCAGGGGCATTGATGTGGCATACCGTCTATCCGTGGCCGCAGCGCCCTGCCGGTTTGGTAGAAGACGGGTTTAAAGAATTAGCAAAGCGCTGGCTGCCTATCTTGAATGCATTTGATAAGCAAGGTGTGGATGTGTGCTATGAAATCCACCCGGGTGAAGACTTGCATGATGGCATTACATTCGAGCGCTTTTGGGAAGCAACAGGTAAACATACACGTGCCAATATTTTATACGATCCAAGTCACTTTGTGCTGCAGCAACTTGATTACTTGCAGTACATAGACTTCTATCATTCGTTTATCAAAATGTTTCACGTAAAGGACGCTGAGTTTAATCCTACCGGAAAAAGCGGGGTGTATGGCGGCTTCCAGGATTGGGTTGATCGCCCGGGTCGTTTCCGTTCATTGGGCGATGGGCAAGTTGATTTCCAATCGATTTTTTCAAAACTGGCGCAATACAACTACAAAGGTTGGGCTGTGCTGGAGTGGGAGTGCTGCATTAAACATCCTGAACAAGGCGCTGAAGAAGGAGCACCCTTTATTAAAGACCATATTATCCGGGTAACCGAAAAGGCATTTGATGATTTTGCTGCTACAGGAAAAAATCCAACCCTGAATAAAAAAGTATTAGGCTTAATCAAATAAAAACAAAGGTGTAAAGACTCTAAGTGGTCAGACACCTCAACATCTAACTTAAATGAAAACAACAATATATATGAAAACGCTACAATCAATTTGTTTGATCACTGCTTTTGCACTTACGTTAGCTGCTTGTGGATCTAAAAAAGGGGAAGCCACAACCGAAGATTACGGCACACCCGATGAAAGCGGTCAGGCAATAGCTTCCGTGGATGTAATTACGCAGGGTGAATCGCTGGTAAAGGCAAGTGATTGTAAAACCTGCCATCATGCTACCAATAAAATTATTGGCCCCTCTCATTCTGATGTGGCAAAGAAGTATGACTTCACAAAGGAAAATGTGATGTTGCTTGCAGGCAAGATCATTAATGGCGGCAGCGGGGTGTGGGGCGAAATACCCATGAGTCCGCATCCTGATATCTCGCAAGCCGATGCAGAAAAAATGGCCCGCTATGTATTGTCGTTGGATGGTGAAAAAGAACATTAAGATGAAAAGATACTTGGTAGCATGCACGTTGTCATTTTTTGCAATAGCAACATTTGGCCAGAAACAAAACACCTTAGCCGCCCAGGAAAAAAAGGAAGGCTGGAAGTTATTGTTCGATGGGACGTCAACGAAAGGCTGGCGAAATTTCAACAGCGATAAAATCAATCCCGGTTGGAAGGTGGCAGATGGAGCCCTCTATCTTGACACAACAAAGGTGAATGGAAAGCGACTTCCTGCCGGTGATATTGTTACCGTTGATGAATACGAAAACTATGAGCTCTCCATCGATTGGAAAATTCAGGCGTGTGGCAACAGTGGAA
Source organism: uncultured Ohtaekwangia sp. (assembly GCA_964574945.1). Classification (GTDB taxonomy): domain Bacteria; phylum Bacteroidota; class Bacteroidia; order Cytophagales; family Cyclobacteriaceae; genus ELB16-189. The sequence continues at coordinate 8,968 of CAZNRJ010000119.1, forward strand.
TCATTTTTAATGTTCAGGAAGGCAGCGGGTATAATGCAAGCTACCTAACAGGCCCCGAGATGCAGGTGTTGGATAACGCGTGTCACCCCGATGCAAAAATCATTAAGCACCGCGCGGGCGATTTGTATGATTTGATTTCGGTTTCTACCGAAACTGTAAAACCGGCTGGTGAGTGGAATCAGGCAAAGCTTATCGCGAATAAAGGACATTATACATTTTGGCTCAATGGAGTTAAGACCGTTGAGTTTGATATGGGCACACCGGCATGGGATGAGATGGTTGCAGAAAGTAAATTCAAAACAATGCCTGGCTTTGGAAAATTCACCAAAGGGCGAATTGATTTGCAGGATCATGGCGACATGGTTTCGTATCGCAACATCAAGATTAAAGTGCTAAAATAATATTTCATAAATACCTTCAGGGTACTACCGTAACATGAGAAAATTACTACCTGTCATTGCTGCATTTATATTTTTAGTTTCATGTACACAAGAGAAACCGCGCATCCTGGTTTTTACTGAAACAAAAGGCTATCACCATCAATCTATTAAGGCAGGGACAGAAGCCTTGTTAAAGATGGGCGTGGAGAAAGGTTTTGATGTAGACACTTCTTCCGTCTCGGATGTCTTTACGGAAGACAACTTGAAAAAGTATAACGCGGTAGTTTTCTTAAGCACTACAGGCGATGTATTGAACCAGGCAGAGCAAAATGAGTTCATGCGTTTCATTCAGGCAGGCGGAGGCTATTTGGGTATCCATGCCGCTGCTGATACAGAGTATGACTGGTGGTGGTACGGAAAATTGGTGGGCGCTTATTTCTTGAGCCATCCTGAACAACAGGAAGCTAAGTTTGTTAAAGTGGCCCCGTTTGGA
>CAZNRJ010000120.1:0-9793 GCA_964574945.1 uncultured Ohtaekwangia sp.
TCGAACGGGGAAGTTATCATTGTCTGGAAGCCTGCGCTTTGTATTCATTCGGCAAGCTGCTTTAAAGGATTGGCCGAAGTTTTTGATCAGCGCAAGCGGGCAAGAGCCAAACCAACCGCACATGACATTAGTCTTGGTCTAACAATTTAAGCTCAGCAATAGACTTTCCTTCGAATTCTTCAAATACATCAACAGAGTATTCCAAGGGGTTGTTCAGGATTTCACTTAATGGGATCGATCCAAGAATACATACAAATTGATTCTCTACCTTCATTGATCTAAATAAAAATAAATGAGTTTTATTAGCAGCGACTTGACTATCATAGTCTGATATATGGAGCTTCCCTAAAAATTTATCGGTCTCAATGTTATAAAAGGATAATTGTTCATCGTCATTACCTCCAAAGCCTACTAAATTGTTCGAGAAAAATATATTGGGAGGAAACGTTGAAGTTCGAGTTTTGTAAAAAAATTGCTCTTTAGTCTGGACGTTATACACTCTGATGCTGGTATATAGATTTACTACTAAGTATTTGTTATCAGGAGATAGTAATGAACTAAAATTATATTTATCGTTTGGGTTTAAGTCGGTAATCCTAAATTTGGAAATACTACTCTGAGTTCTGAAATTTTTAACTTCAATTTCAATAAATTTCGGAACAGCAAATTTGACATTAACATAATGACCGTCATTCATTTGAGAAGGATCATCTACAAACACAAATGGGCCTGATACAATGCTTGTCAACGGATTTATATACCAAATCTGTTTTAACTCATTATTGTGAATGAATATTTGATTTGCCCTTAGGTACCCCCCTGTCCAACCAAACATATTTTCTTTATTTCCGCTACCACTTGTTTTATACCAACGGATTTTATCAGTATCCAGGTCAATGTGTACAATGTACCCACCATCACAAGTAACGGATAAATACCTGTCAGAATAAAGAGATAATTCGGCAGGCTCACCCATGTTTGAATATGTTTCGTTTCCGAAAGTCACAGGAATGTCGGCAGGTATGGGATATGTTTTTCTTACTTCCAGGTTCTTAGCATCATAAACTTTAATTGTTTTCGATCTGGCGTGAGCAGCAACCAAGAAGTCACCATTTGCCGAAGCTATCAAAGCGTGTATCAATCCGCCTTTAAAAAGTACTCTATATTTTTCCAACTTTTGCGCATAGCAGGTTGTTGAAAAGTGAAAGAATAAAGCGATAATGACTATGGAAAATGCTTTCATACCTAATCTAATCTCCTTGCCATTCAGTATTCCAAACAAATACTTGCCCTGTAAATCGCCCAACTAATGAAAGGTTTTGAACCTCCGTCACTGTTTCGCCATAACGATCATACTCAAACTCTTCACTTCCAAAGGAGAGGTAACCATTACTTGTAACATAGGCATCTTCTCTTTTAGCACTTTCGGAATCATTCCAGTGAATAACGTAAATTTTATCCCCATCATAATTGATCTGGATGGATCGAGTATTGTAATCATTTTTGTTGATGTACATTCCTTCCACGGGGCCCGTAAATTCAATCTCTGAAGTAGAGTTTGCTTCATCATGATTAGGAACTTGTACTTTTACTTTTTTATAGCGTTCACCCGTTGAAGTAGCAAGAAATCCCACATGATAAGAAGAAGAGTCTACCTCCCCTTCATTCTCATCTCCCGCTTGCTCCTTTTCAGATTTTTCTAAGTCCGCATATGCTTTGTCGTCACCTTCCAGCATCTCCTGATCATAATCATTAATGGTTTTACTTTCATCCGGCAAATTGTCTTTTTCTTTTTCGTGCGATGTGAAAAAATACACCATGGATACCGTTGAGAGAATAAGCACCGAAGCACCAATGACTAAAAACATTTTACTTCCCTTCTTCTTCTGTGCAACTGGTTTAGATTGGGCATTTGAAACAGGTATGGCCTTCTTTACAGGTTCAACAGGTACAGGACGGGGCATTGGTTTCTCGTGCTCAAATGCTTGCTGCTTTTCCTTCTCCATCTTGTCGTAAAGCTGTACCTTTTCTTTATCCGTTATTATTGCCTTTGGCCCCAAAGCTTGCTGCTTGATTTGATCAAATTCTTCTTGTGTAATTACGCCTGTATCAAAAAGTTCCTTAGCTTGCTTTAGTTCTTCGAGCGTGCGTTTGTTTTGAACTGTGGTTTTTGGTGGGATAAACCCTGCCATCACCGAGCCAGTAGTTTTAGTATTTTCCATAGAAGGAAGCTCGTTCATCTTTGAAGGATCAATAAGGTTTCTAATGAATTTTATGATCTCGTTAATATTTGCAATAGCATAAAAGGCAGCAGAAAAGAAGAAAAGATAAAAGCCAAAACTCAGACCGGCACTGCCAGAAAAAGATCCACCATAACCAGAATAGGAAGATGAATAACCATCACCGAACATTCCCATGGCATTTGTTGCCATTTTTAGATTTAGCAAGGCAGGAAATATGGCAAACCACCACCTCTTGTATGCGAAGACTAGGCAAAGGATCGAAAAAATAAACCATAAATAGAAAAATTCAAATTGATCCATTGGCGAAGCACTGAACGAATTGCTAAAAGAAAATGAGCCTGCACTTGCCCGACCATGCACACCCCACCAAGGCAAGAAAAAAGAAACGATCATGCCAATGCTTAAAATAATGGAGAACCGCCAAGGTTTTGAGTTTGGGCTTGCATTGAGATATTTGTTGTGTGTCATATCTATAGCTTATTTAAATATATATTTCTGTCCGTTTATCATTGTGTAGATGTGATCTTTTGATTCATCATAATAGAAAATTTTGTCAGTAGATGTTCTCTCACAATCTGAACCTGTAAAGGTTAGGACAATCTTGTCACCATCTAGGTAGTAGCTGTACACAAAGCGACAACCTAATTGAGTTAATATTGCAGCTCCCGTCCAACCAGTATTATCCGACTCAAATTTTATAGAGGAATTAAGCTGGCCATCACTATAATAGAAAGTGGAATTATTTATACGTGTTGCTAATCCCCGCTCAGGGCGTACTTCATCATCACTGCTTGATTCCTCGGCTTTATCATCAGGTAGTAAACTCCCTATTATCCATAGTAAAACAATGATTGCTACTATAACGGTGCATCCTTTTTTCATATCAATAATCTAAAAACTTGTTTGTGAGGCAGCCCTTTAATTCAGTACTTGGCAAAACGTATTCTACCATTTTGCTCATAAGCCCATTAGTATTTTCCAAATCTAGCCATGCCCATTGTCCATTGGGGTTTACTTCTAAAAATGTGTACTTATCACCTGTCTTAAGCCAATCGATTCTACCAAATTTTAATCCTATACAATTCATAAAAGACCGAAGAGACTCTTCAAGCATTTGCGGAAGATCGTGTATCTCCCAATTTTGGTTTGATTTGTTGATCTCCGATCTCCAATCTAGATATTGATTACGCTTCAGTTGATATGAAAATATATTTCCATCAATATAAACTGAGGTCACATCAAAGTCAGCACCCACTTTTGACTGAATAAACCAAGGATATGATGCATCAAGTGATTCGGTAGAAACAGAAGTGGTATATAACACTTGCTTAGGTTTAACCAATTCAGAGGTCAGGCTTTTGACTACCTTACTTTCATACGAAAGTTTGTAATTTAGTGAAGTATACCATTCGGGTACATCAAAATATCTTTTGGCAATTCTAAGCGACAACAATTTTCCGTTGGTTGCTTCAAATCTTGGCCGAACTAAAATGGCCTTACCTTCGTGTAAAAAAAGATTAAAAATCTCTCTGAAAACATATTTTAATTCCGATTCTAAATACTCTTCATAAGAAGGTTGAGAATTAAAAGGTTTTCTCCAAAGGACTTTCTTAATTTCATGAGAATAGATTTCAGTACATCCGTTGAATAGTAACAACTCATTTGATGAAATTCTAATTCTTGTATGAGCTATGTCGTCATAATTTAAACGGTAGATATTTTCTGAACCTGTGTATTTTATCAACAAATCTGTTGTGGCATCGTAAGTGTCAGTAATTATTAAGGTTCTCATTGTCTCCAAGATTAAAGTTCGGAGGGAATCTCCCTCCGAACTTTAATCTTTATCGTTGTCTTTATCTTTCGGCTGCCCTTTTGTATCAAAGGTTTGTGTTGCATTCCATGTTGTACCCATTGTTGGTGAAATGGAGCTAAATCTTGTTTGGTCAATCAAATTGTAGTTGGTTTCGGGAATCTCAACTGCTATTATATCAACAGCGAGATCAGAAGGGGTTAGTTTTTCTTTCATAGAATTATAGGTTTAGTTTTTTCTTTAGTAAAATCAGGAATCAACATGTAACTGCTTTCAAAAAATATTTTATTGGCTTGTCAACGGCTCCAAATGTTTCTTATGAGTTTTCATTAAGGTTTCAATATCACTCGTAATTTGCGCTAGCCATCACTTGATCTCGGTCTAAATTTTGAAATCCTGTATCTGAATGTATGGCACTTAGGAGTTCTTGCACTTCAGAAAATTGTTCCTGTATCCCAATTCTATTGAATCGTTGAAAAAACTATTCTTTTAATTCTTTGTCTTCCATGTGATTTGATTGTTCTCCCCTTCGTAAACCCCCAAACCCAGAAGTAACTGAAATCTTAAACTATTTTTCAGTTACTAACACAAACCCCGCGTTATCAGGCATTAATAAAAGAAAACCACATTTTGAACCTGGCTAACTGTACCTGTTCATTAAAAAAATGCTTAAATTGTTTCCGTAAACACCGAGTACTGCAAAAGCCAACCGCGAAAAACATGAACGATACAGTAAAGAACCGTATCCATAAATTGGTAGACGGCATTCACAATGAAGAAACACTTAACCAGGTAATGGAAGATGTTGCTTTTTATTCTTCGAAAGAAGATGTATTGGATAACCTCAGCGTAGCTCAGCTAAAAGAATTAGATGAAGCCATGAAAGAAGCCGATAAAAACCAGGTGGTCACCTGGGCGGATTTTAAGGACGAGCTTGGGGAATGGAAAAAGAAATAGTAATCACGAAGCGATTCCGCAGTCATGCCTATCGTGTTTACCAGTACTTACTTAAAAACTTCTCGTCAAAAACCGCGTTTCTTTTTTTAGAGAAGATTGAAGAGAGGATCGAATTGATCTCCAAACACCCTTCTATCGGGAAGCAGTCTTTCAAGAAAGGAGATATTCGAAGCATCCAGCTGATTCCCCATAATTTGATTTTCTATCGGATCAAAAAAAGCAGGATTGAGATTTTGTGTTTATTTGATACCAGGCAAAGCCCCGTAAAAAAGCCGTATTGAAAGTACTGCGGATTTTTCAAGTTACCTTTTGTTCCCCCACTTTACTAAGTTCTTGAAAAGTAATACTTACATCTTGAACCTCGAAACCTCAGCGATCATTGAAGCCATCAAAGCCGGAAGTGAAAAGATTCTCTTTCAGCTTTATGAGAACTACCGTGATGAGTTTGTGAGCTGGGCTGTTCGCAACCACCAGGTTACCGTAGAAGAGGCAAAAGACGCATTTCAGGAATCGGTGGTAGCATTATACAAAAATGTAAAAGCTAGTAAGGCCGATGCATTAGAATCAAGTGTAAAAACATATTTGTTTGGTATTGGAAAGAATATCATTCTCAATGCCATTAAGAGAAAGGGTATTGAAACCAAAGCCTATGAAAGTTTTAACCCTTCGCACGACAACGGGATTAATGAGCATTACGATCAGGAACATCTGATAAACCTCGTAAAAAGATTGTATCGTGCTATGGGATCACCCTGCAAAGAGATTCTTGAAATGTATTATGAAAAAGGGTACGACATGGAGTCAGTAGCTTCTCATATAGGTTATAAAAATGCCGATGTGGCTAAAAAGAAAAAGTATGAGTGTCTCAAATCCCTGGAGGACAGAATAAACATGAGCAGACTAAAGGACATTTTAAATTAGTAGTAGATGGAAGAATCTGAGATCATTGACAAATATTTACGCGGAGAACTGGACGAGGAGCAGTCAGAAGCCTTCTCAAAGAATTTGCAATCTGATAGTGAGTTGCAAAAGAAAGTAGCCATACGAAAACTTATCGTTGCCGGAATAGGTCAATCGTACGCTGAGGAATTGAAGGCTAAATTGGTAGCATTCGACCATTCATTGGAAAATAAGAAACGTTTTCTATTTAGCTGGAAGATGGCAGCAGTTTTTGTAATTCTGATTGTCGGAGGGGCAATCCTGCACCTGTCTGTTCAAAAACCCAACCCGCTTGATTTTGATGTTGTTGAGCCGGGTTTGCCTAATGCAATGGGAGCTAACAATAACATAGAGCTTGGTAATGCCATGAATATTTTTAAATCAGGTGATTACGCTGCATCAGGCAAGGCATTTGAAAAACTGCTAACCAATAATCCGAACAGCGATACGCTTCTCTATTTCTCTGGTCTTTCAGATTTCAGAATAACACAAACTGAAACCGCTATTCAAAAGTGGAATCGAATTGAACCAGGAAGTATATTCTTTACCAAAACGAGATACCGATTGGCAATTGCCTACTGGTTAAAGGGAGACGAAAAAAGAGCAATTGAGTTATTACAGGAAATTAAAAGTGAAGAAGCGTTTTTACAAACAGAAGTCGAAAAGGCACTAAACGCGCTTAATTAAAAGACGCGATTTCTTCCTGTTTATAGAATAGACTGAAAAAAATAAGAAGGCAACGCAACTGATACTTGTAAAAATAATCCACGAATAAACTGTTTCATGCATTGGCTCTGTCTTCCCGCTTAATTGAAGCCCTGCCCAATAATATGGGTTTGCTAATTCATCTGTTGGAGCATTCCTGATAAAATCAATTTTCGCCTTACTCAGAGAAACATCCAATGGATTTCCATCTTCCATCTCCTTGTAAAAAGAGTTGAGTAAATCAGCAGTTGCTTTATCGTCCACACTCCAGAGCGTCATCAAAACACTTTCGGCCCCCATTCTATAAAAGGCGCGGGCAAAACTGATCGTTCCTTCCGATTGGTAATATGTTCCGTTTCCGGTTTGACAACCGTTGAGGATGGCAAGCTGCGGATGAATTGCTGACCTGGAAAGACCGGCAATAGTCACACTATCCGTATCATTAAAATAAATAGTTGAGCGGTACGGTCGTAAGGAGTCGTTAACCACATGCGAAGCAATGTGAAATACGCCTACACGTAAAGAATCTTCCATAAGCACACGGGAAACCGTGCCGTTATATTTGTTTGCTTTTGTAACTACCAATGATGCTGAAAAAGGTATAGAAGAAAATCTTTTTGAATTAATAAAATCCGAAGCAATGCCACAAAATCCGTCCGCCTTTTGCTGTGTTGTTACTAAGTGCCGGGGGGTCAAGATTGTTCTGACAGTGAATCGGCTTATCAGGTAATTCAATCCTTTAAATGTATTTGTACTCAACGTATCAACTACCAAAGCATCCCACGGAATACTTTGAAGATTGCCATCGGGGCAGATGACCAAATGATCTGGCTTTTTAGATATTCTTATTAGAACAGAGTCGAGCGTTTCTTTATAGACTGAATTGGCAAGCCTTGCATACTCAATCGGTTTATTCGCCACAAGTCCTTTTCTCATTTTCCAGACTGTTGAATTAAAAGCTTTTGGGACCGTTTGTTTCACTACATCAAAACCATCCGTTGAAATAATAACCGTATAGAGATCTTTATCCCAAACATAAAAATCAAGCAATACTCCACTTTCCTTTGCAAGTTGGTGCTGCACTTTTTGAACAGAAACTGTATCCAAAACCTGGTTGGCCAAGCTGATTTGTGATAAGGAATTAATAGAACCGGTATTTCCTGTCGTAGGAAGAACGGAGGACAATTTAGCTTCGGACAGTTCAGGTATATTATTTAAGATGTTATTTCTTACCAGCTTGATTTCCGCTTTTAATACGGACTGATTTATCGAATTTCCGATCGCGGGTTCAATATCATTTTTATTCAGCCACGCATATTTCGCAGAAGTCAAAAGTCCATAAGAATTAATCAAATAACTTTTATCTCCCGTTACCTGAAACAACTCGTATGCAGAAATGAGCAACCTCTGATAGGCATTTGATCCGTACAAATAGCTCCAATGAATTACCTCTTGTTCATCCAATGATTGCGAAACTAAGTAAAGATTAAACTTCAGAAGATATTTGTAATGTTGATAAGCAGAGAACAGATCGTTATTATTTTGAGTGTTGAGATATTTAAAATAAAAGTTATTGGCCTTCATGGTGACCAATGAAATGAACCGGGCATCATTAAGTGTTGGTTGTAAAGGAGGAAGTGCGTATATATTTTCCGTACTAAATCCGGGGATAAGCCGGTTGATTCCTTTTTGAAATTGAAAGATGGCGGAGTCATGTAAATAAAGTCGTTCATAACCCCTCCCTATAATCCAGTCTTTCAATGCAAGTTCTGAAGGAGAACCATACTTTTCATACGTGTCAACACTTTTGGCATAATAGCCCATTGCCTTTCGCATCAGTTCTGTCTTTCCGTCCACACCCATTTCATTACTAAAAGAATTACCGAGATTATGGTAAACTTTACCTGTCATAATCACATCCGTTACCGGCTGACGCTTAATAGTTGATAAAGCTGAATCATAATATTTTCGTGAGAGTTCAAAGTGTTTTAGCAAAGAATCTCTGTTGTTCTTAAAGTAGGCAATGGACGCAGGGTGGTAATAATATCCGATCAGATTGTAAATTCTCGGCAATAAATAGATTGATAGAGCCTTGTCTGATTTTGCCAGTTTCAAAGACTTCATTGCCCAGTAATAACAACTATCATTTTGTCCAGCGACTTCTTTATAATAGCGTGCTAAGTGCATATAATCCTCTACCAGGTATTTTTCGGGCAATTGAATCTGTTTCTTAACTGCAATTGATTTTAAAATTGATTTTTTGAATTCTGATAGCTTGGAGTTGATGTAAAAAGCCTCTGCCTTTGCGAGATGATTTTGTGCAAGTAAGATAGTTGGCTTCTCAAAGCGGATGCTCATTAATTTTTCATTATCTGTGAGTAATTCAAGAGCAACATTCGAACCTCCAAAACTCCTTATAATGTCGGCTATTTTGAGTTGGCACAGAACGTAATTCGGAATATCGCTTTTCCCCTTATACCTTATTGAAAGGTCAATAAAAATCGGAAGTGCTTTTTGATATTGTGACACTTGATGGTAACCTAAGGCAACCCGAAGCGAATCATTGCCATGCACGTAATTGCAGCTAAGGGATAGCAAAATAGCGAGAGTGCAACGACTTACATTTAGTTGTACTAACGAATATATAGAAATAGGTAAAATGCCAAATACAGTTTAGTGAGGCAACTAAGTTACATCTGATTTACTCGATTTACTAAATAAATCCCACGGATAGAAAGTTAAAACTCATACCCGACAGACCACCTAACCCAAAAGTGAAGGCCGACCCGGGCAGCACATCCCGCAAAGCCTCACACAGGGCAAAATCCCAAGCTTAGCGGGAAGTGCTGCACCCCGCACCAATATTTGACGGAGTGGTAAGAATGCACCGAAAGATTCTCCAAGATTGTCCGCGAGCAAGTTCAGGTTACATATTCAAAGGAAGAATTTAAAAGTCTGTTTACCGTTGAAGTTTCGTTTGAGGGGAAAATGGGAGCTGAGCAGGAGAAGCGCTTTTTAGATATCGCGAAGATATGCCCGATCCATAAAATTTTAAACAACCCGATTGAAATCGAAGCAAAACTATTTATGAGGAGGGTGATAACAACACGGGGTTTGTTATCCGTCCGGAAATTGGTAC
>CAZNRJ010000121.1:0-6219 GCA_964574945.1 uncultured Ohtaekwangia sp.
CCTATCATAAAGGTTATGGGCGCCCCTAAATAATCTATCAAGTCAACAATTACAGGTTCTAATGAATAGACTAAGTTGGCAACAATCGTGAGTATTGCCATGGCTGTTGGTAACTTATCAATAGGCGTAAAAAGCTCTAATGTGGAGAGAGCCGGGCTTGTAAAAATGCTCATCGCCACTAACCAAAAAACAATCAGCACGGGTAAAATCCATCGAAAGATTTCGCCCGGGTTGCTAAAAAGCGTAAAAGCTACGGCCATAAAAACCATGGCGGCAAAACTGATCCCCGAAGAAATAATGGGAATCCGATGCCCGGCTTTAAACCGAAAGCGATCTCCGATTTTACCTGCTATCAGCGGAGTAATAACCAGGATGATGCCCTGAACAATGATGAGCAGAAAAGTAAAATCAGTAAAGTTGAACTGAACAAGAAGCTTGGGCTGATAATTATGATAGGCAATCCATCCTATAATGATGGAGCCATACAAGGCTGCTAAGCTCCAAAGTTGCTTCCATTCAATTTTATCAATTTTAATGTCTTCCGCACGCACAGTATTATTCATCCAGGTAGTGTTTCAATCTCCTAATCTACGAAAATACTCCAGGCATTGGATTTCAAAAAGTATCAACCCATTTACCTTCCTTTTCCTATTTTTGCATTCCTATTCGGTTATTATTCATTCTATGGCACTTTCCACCAAATACAATCCTTCTGAAATTGAAGACAAATGGTATCAATACTGGCTAACCCAAAATTTCTTTCATTCAGAAGTCAATCCTGATAAGGAACCCTACTGCATTGTGATACCACCTCCCAATGTAACCGGAGTGCTGCACATGGGGCACATGCTCAATAATACCATCCAGGATGTGCTGATCCGGAAAGCACGGATGGAAGGAAAAGAAGCTTGCTGGGTACCGGGCACTGATCATGCCTCCATAGCCACAGAAGCACGGGTAGTTGCCATGCTTCGTGAAAAAGGAATTAAGAAATCTGACCTGTCGCGCGATGAGTTTTTAAAATACGCCTGGGAATGGAAAGAAAAATACGGTGGCATTATTCTCGAACAACTTAAAAAATTGGGCGCGTCATGCGATTGGGATCGCACCGCTTTCACGATGGACGAAGATTATTATAAGGCCGTGATCCGTGTCTTTGTAAATCTATATAATAAAGGCTACATCTATCGTGGGTTGCGGATGATCAATTGGGACTGTGAAGCCAGGACTGCTCTCTCAAACGAAGAAGTACTTTACAAAGAAGATGGGGAGAAGTCCATGCTTTATTCCGTTCGATACAAAGTAAAAGATACAGAAGATGAATGGGTAGTTATTGCCACGCAACGTCCTGAAACAATTATGGGCGATGTTGCCATTGCAGTTAATCCATCGGACGAACGTTATAAAAAACTGATCGGTAAAAAGATTCTGGTTCCGTTTATCAATCGTGAAATTCCGGTAATAGCAGATGACTATGTCGATAAAGAATTTGGAACCGGTTGTTTGAAAGTAACGCCCGCTCATGATGTAAATGATTATGAGATTGGACAACGCCATAACCTGCCCGTAATCGATACCCTCAATGACGATGGTTCACTAAATGAAAAATGTGAGTTGCCAAAGTTTGTGGGTAAGGACAGGTTTGTTGTACGCAAAGAAATTGTAAAAGATTTAAAGGCTGCAGGACACTTAGTTAAAGAAGAAGAGTTTATTACACGCATTGGCCGGTCGGAAAGAACCAACACCGTAGTGGAGCCTAAACTCTCCCTTCAGTGGTTTGTTAAGATGAAGGAAATTTCGCGTAAAGCGTATCGCGCTGTTGAAGAGGATGACATCAAACTTCATCCAGCCAAGTTTAAAAATACCTACCGTTACTGGATGGAAAATGTACGCGACTGGTGCATCTCACGCCAGCTCTGGTGGGGCCATCGCATACCGGCTTATTTCTATGGGGATGGTGAAGATGATTTTGTGGTAGCTGAGACATTAGCGGATGCTATAAAGTTTGCCGCAAAAAAATCCGGGAGACCAATTACAGAAAAAGATTTACGTCAGGATGCAAATGTATTAGATACGTGGGCGTCTTCCTGGCTTTGGCCGATTGAAGTGTTCAAAGGATTTAAGAATGAGTTTTTTGATGCGGCAACCGGAAAAATAATTCCAGCCAAAAACAAAGAACTCGACTATTACTACCCAACACAGGTATTGGTAACAGCTCCTGAAATTCTTTTCTTCTGGGTAGCGCGAATGATTATTGCGGGGTATGAGTATATGGACAAAAAACCTTTTAAGAATGTTTACTTAACAGGCATTGTCCGCGACAAGCAAGGCCGGAAAATGTCTAAATCACTTGGTAATTCCCCTGATCCGCTTGAGTTAATAAATACCTATGGCGCGGATGCCGTTCGCACGGGCATGCTGTTTAGTTCCCCTGCGGGCAATGATTTGTTGTATGATGAGAAGTTAGTGGAGCAGGGAAGGAACTTCACCAATAAAATCTGGAATGCATTTCGTTTGGTGAAAGGATGGGAAGTTGATAAACAAATCATTCAACCGGAAGAAAATAAAACAGCCATCCAATGGTTCGAATCGAAATTCAATCAATCGCTCATTGAATTAACCGATCATTTCGAAAAGTTCAGAATGTCGGATGCGTTGCACGGTGTTTACAAGCTAATCTGGAACGACTTCTGTGCGTGGTACCTGGAGATGATAAAGCCTGAATTTGGTAAACCCATTGATGGAGCAACTTATACTAAAACCATTTCGCTTTTTGAAAATGTATTGAAAGTATTGCATCCCTTTATGCCTTTCATTACAGAAGAGTTGTGGAGTGAATTAAGCACACGGGCAGAGAAAGAATGCATATTAGTGGCCACGTGGCCAACGGCAGGTAAAATAGATGCTTCAATTTTAGAAGAAGCTGCACTTGCTTTCGAAACGATCACGCAAGTTCGTAATACACGAAACTCAAAAGGAATCTCACCAAAAGAAGCGATACGGTTATACAAAAAAGATGGCAGTGACGACTTCTCATGTTTCTGGCCGATCATTAAAAAACTTTCGAATATTAGTGAGGTGTTTTCGGTTACGGAAAAACCTGCAGGAATTTCTTTCTTAGTTGGAACCGTTGAATATACAATACCGATGGAAGGGAAATTAGATCTTGAGAAAGAAAAAGAAGCCATCTTAAAAGACTTAGCGTACCAGCGCGGCTTTCTTGCCTCTGTGAATAAAAAACTCTCGAATGAAAAATTTGTTGCTGGCGCTCCTGCCAACGTATTGGAATTGGAGCGTCAGAAGAAAGCGGATGCAGAATCGAAGATTAAATCGTATGAAGAAGCCTTGAAGAACCTGGAGATTTGATTACAACTTTTTCGAGTTAATAAACTCAAAAGCACGTCTCATCCCAGCATCTTTACTAAGATTCAATTTATTTTTCTTTATGTAGTCTTCAACTTCCTTAGACAAATCCCCGGAAGCCTCAAGAACATCTTTCTTGTTTTTGATTTGAATCAGCTCTCCTCCTTTTGAATATAAGATTACGGATTTCTGTAAGATCTTTGTGTCTTTTGAGCCGACATCCAGTGCAGGAACATAATTTGGTTCCCTTACATCTAATTCGGTTCGCTTTAATAACGGTAAAGGTCCATCTACCATAACTTCCAACAATCCGGAATAGATTGTTTTACCTTTTTTAAACTCATGGGCATTCACAAAATACTGGGGTGCAATAGCCATCGAATCAGTCCATACCAAATTTTTAATTTTCCTTACATCCAAAACCTTTATGCCTGCAGTTGTTTTAATTTCAATCAAATCATTTTTAATGTCATATTTTACAGGATACCCCTCAATCATAGTTTCAGATTGGTATAATAAAATACTGGCTTTGTTCCATCTCTTGTTTAAGTAGTAATCACCTATCACCTCTCCAGGAGATCCGGGAAGACCATATAATGTACTTCCCGCAGTTACACCTGTTTCAGAAATACTCGTTAAAGTATTAGATGCACGCATATTGGCCGGTATGGCCCATTGCCCGAATGCAAAAGTTTGAAAAAACAGAACTAACAAAATGACCAATAAATTTTTCATGGCGAACTATCATTTACACCCGAATTGCCAAGAGCAACTCAATACTTTTAAATTTCATAGCGAATTTACGGGCGATCGATTCATTTGTCAAGGTTCCCTTATACGTGTAAACCCCTTTCATAAACCATTTGTGAGAAAAAATCATCTCCTCCACCCCGCCTTCTTCGGCAGCCCTTAAAATGGTTGGCGTAAAAATATTACTTAGCGCTGTGCTGGCCGTATTAGCAACCCGCGATGCCACATTCGGCACACAGTAATGAATGATATCATACTTCCTGAAAACCGGCTTATTCAAACTTGTAGTTTCAGAGGTAGCGATACATCCACCCTGGTCAATACTCAAATCAATAATCAGGGAATCCGGTTTCATCCGTTTCACCATCTCTTCCGAAACCACATGGCGTACTTTTCCTTTTTCGGCACGAAGCGCTCCGATTACCACATCCGCATTTTGTAAGCTTTCACTAAGTGTGATGGTATCTATCGTTGACGTATAGAACTGATGACCCAGCGTGTGCTTAATCCTTCTTAGTTTGTAAAGATGATTGTCAAAAACCTGGATCTCTGCCCCCAGGCTTAGCGCTGCCCTTGCGGCATACTCGGCCACCGTTCCGGCCCCTATAATAACTACTTTGGTTGGCGGCACGCCCGTAATCCCGCCAAGGATTATTCCCTTGCCTTTATTAACAGTACTTAAATATTCCGCTGCAATCAGCATGACCGTGCTTCCGGCAATTTCACTCATAGCACGCACAATAGGCATACCTCCTACTTTATCCTCAATAAACTCATAGGCTAATGCGGTTACCCGTTTCTTTAACAAAGCGTTGATGCAATCTTGCTTCAAATGCCCCATCTGGAGGGCCGAAATAAGGGTTTGTCCTGGTTTGAAGTATTCTATTTCTTCCAGCGAAGGAGGTTCAATCTTAAGGATGATATCGGCTTTGTAAACTTCCTCCAATGAATAAGCAACTCTTGCCCCGGCTTCACTATAGTCTTTATCAGAAAATTTAGAACCGTCACCCGCTTTGGTTTCAACAATAACCTCATGTCCATTGTTGGTTAAAAGCGCAACTGCATCGGGGGTAAGGCTAATACGATTTTCCTGCAGGGAAACCTCCCTGGGCAAGCCGATCAAAAAAGAATACTTACCCTTTTTTACTTTTTGCAATTGTTCCTGCGGATATAAACTTGTTTTGGCAAGCGCTTCAAATCCGGTTTTCTTTTTTTCAGTCATGAGTTCGGTAATATATATTTCTGCTCACTGGATCATGAAATTCAATATTTACTTCAAACACCTGACCCGGTAACAAGTTACTCACTTTTTCAGGCCACTCGATCAAACACAATTTTCCGGAAGCTAAATATTCTTCGAAGCCGATATCCAAAGCCTCCCCTTCATTTTTTAACCGGTACAAATCAAAATGATAAACTTTATTCTCTTCGGGTCCATATTCATTCACAATCGAAAATGTCGGGCTGGTTACCGGGCTGTCAATACCCAACTCTGTAACTATGCTCTTTACCAATGTGGTCTTTCCACTCCCCATCTGCCCATGTAAAAGCCAAACAGGCCGGCTCTTGCTTAGATTTAACAATCGCCTTGCTGCAATCGGTAAATCACCCGGAGCCAATGGTCTCTCGTCCAACAGTTTCCACTGTTCAGGCATTTTTCGAAGATAATAAAATAAAAGGAATGATTACCTCCTCTAAGCTTACCCCGCCATGCTGAAACGTGTCTTTGTAGAAATTTACGTAATAGTTATAATTATTAGGATAGGCAAAAAACTGGTCTTCAATAGCAAACACGTAAGAGGTGGATACATTTGTCTTGGGCAGAAAGAAACGCTCTGGTTTCGGGGCTTCAAAAACCTTATCGCCTGAAAACCCTAAGTTTTTACCTTGCTTATATCGCAAATTTGAATTCACACTTTTGTCGCCCACAATTTTAAAAGGGCGCTTTACGCGGATGGTTCCATGATCGGTAGTAATAATCACCTTAGCTTTCTTGTCTGAAATTTTCCGTAAGATGTCCATGAGCGGGGAATGAATAAACCACGATTTGGTAATCGACCGGTAGGCTGATTCGTCCGGAGCCAGTTCGCGGATCATCGCCATATC
>CAZNRJ010000121.1:6229-9724 GCA_964574945.1 uncultured Ohtaekwangia sp.
GCCATATCGGTACGCGCATGCGAAAGCATATCCACAAAATTATAGACGAT
This sequence comes from uncultured Ohtaekwangia sp., assembly GCA_964574945.1. Lineage (GTDB taxonomy): Bacteria > Bacteroidota > Bacteroidia > Cytophagales > Cyclobacteriaceae > ELB16-189. Next base: position 6,280 of record CAZNRJ010000121.1, read on the forward strand.
TACGTTTAGGTCATTGTGAAATAAATTATTGATGGATTCAGCGAGGTCGCGACCTTCTTCCTGTTTTTTAATCTTGTTGTAAGAGAATTTTATGTTCAGGTTATTCTTACGAATCTGCTTGGCCAGAAAGTCGTCTTCAAAATTATTTTTCGATTCGTCTTCGTCTTCACCTACCCATAAATCAGGATTCGTTTTAGCCATCTCCGAAGGCATTAAACCGGAAAAGATGGCATTGCGCGCATAAGCGGTAGTTGTGGGTAGAATCGAATAATAAGATTCCTCTTTATCTACATTAAAATATTCAGCCAGTACAGGTTCAATGGTTTTCCACTGATCAAACCTTAGGTTATCAATCAGGATAAAAAAAATCGATTCACCCGGCTTCAATTCGGGAAATACTTTCTTCTTCATCAGTTGGTGAGAAAGCAGGGGCTTTTCCACATTGGCATTATTCAACCAGTTTTCATAATTGCGTTTTATAAACCTGCAAAAATTTAAGTTAGCTTCCACCTTTTGCATCTCCAGCACTTCGCCCATATCGCGGTTATCGGCTTCCTCCATTTGAAGTTCCCAAAAGACTAACTTCTTATAGATATCAGCCCATTGTTCATGGTTCATGTCATCTAAAAAAGCTGTGCTGATTTTCCTAAACTCCTGCTGGTACGTAGAGTTTGTCTTTTCAATGACCAGCCGTTTGTTGTCGAGTATCTTTTTAATTGCCAACAGGATTTGACTCGGGTTGATCGGCTTGATCAGATAGTCGTCAATCTTTGCCCCGATTGCGTCCTCCATAATCTGCTCCTCCTCATTTTTGGTAATCATGATAATGGGAAGATTGGGCCTGTGATTTTTGATTTGACTTAACGCCTCCAGGCCCGACATGCCGGGCATGTGTTCGTCTAAAAAAACAATATCGAAATGCTTAGCTTCACTGAGCTCAACAGCCTCGGAGCCATTATTGACAGGGGTAATGTCATACCCTCGCTGTTGCAGAAACAAAATATGCGGTTTAAGTAAATCAATCTCATCGTCCGCCCACAAAATGCTATATCTTTGCATGTAATTAGGAATAAAAATCTTTCTAAGTTACGGTTTATACGTCCAATCTCAATTGATCGATTGAATAAAAAGAAAATCATTAACGACCCGGTCTACGGATTCATCTCCATACAGAGTGATTTGATCCATGACCTGATTCAACATCCTTACTTTCAAAGGCTGCGGTATATAAAACAATTGGGCCTCAGCGATCTTGTTTACCCTGGCGCTTTGCATACCCGGTTTCATCATGCGTTGGGCGCCATGCATTTAATGGGCAGGGTTATCAAAAACCTGCAACTCAAAGGGATTGAAATCAGTGAGCAGGAAGAAGAAGCCGCCCTGGTGGCAATTTTACTTCATGACATTGGCCATGGGCCGCTTTCACATGCTTTGGAAGAGACACTGCTGCAGGATGTAAAGCATGAAAGCATCTCCTACCTTTTCATGCGAAAGATTAATAAGGAATTTAACGGGGCGCTTGACCTTGCCATCCGGTTTTTCAGAAACAGTTATTCGCGTAAATTCTTCCATCAGCTTATCAGCAGTCAGTTAGATATTGATCGCTTAGATTATTTAAAACGGGATAGCTTTTTTACTGGAGTAATGGAAGGCACGATTGGCGTAGATCGCATAATCGCCATGTTGAATGTTCACAAGGATGAATTGGTTGTTGAAGAAAAAGGAATTTATAGCATTGAAAGTTTTTTACATTCACGCAGGCTGATGTATTGGCAAGTCTATCTGCACAAAACCGCGCTTAGCGCTGAGCGGATGATGGTAAATATTATCAGGCGCGCACAATATTTATTGCAGGCAGGCGAAAAACTTACTACCACAGAAGCATTAGGTAGCTTTTTATTGAATAACCATAAGTTGCCTGACTTTAACGAAAACCATGAGCTGCTCGATCTTTTTGGTCAAATGGATGACAACGACATTTGGGGTTCCATAAAATGCTGGCGCAACCATGCCGACCCAATTCTTTCCGGTTTGTGCAACCGGCTTTTACAGCGCGAGCTTTTTCAAATCATTTTATCTACAGATCCTATAAAGAAAAGTGCGGTGGAAAAAGTAAGGCAAGAAATCCACCAGGTATATGGAATCTTACGGAAAGACACAACCTATTTATACTCATTAGGCACAGTAAGCAATGAAGCGTATGTTTCGGGGGGTAAGTCGATTAATATCCTTACCAAAAAAGGTGAAGTGCTGGACATTGCACATGCCTCGGATTTACCAAGCATTAAGGCAATTAGCAAAATCGTTGAGAAAAACTATTTATGCTGGCCCAAAAATGTATCTTTGTAGAGACCCTAAATAAATTTCACCATTCAATTTATCAGGATAAGATATGGAGTTTAGCATCGCTCAAATAGCCGCCATGTTGGGTGGTGAGGTGAAAGGTGATGGCACTGCAAAGATTAACATGCTCGCCAAAATTCAGGATGCAAAAAATGGCCAGATCGCTTTTCTGTCTAATCCAAAATATGAGCAATTCATTTACACTACCCAAGCCAGCGCTGTTATTGTAAAAAAAGATTTTCAAGGCAAAAAAAATATCAGCTCGGCACTTATCCTGGTGGACGATCCATACAATAGTTTCACGTTGTTGCTGGAGGAATATCATAAGCTCATTTCATTTCAAAAATCCGGCATCGAAGAACCTTCCTACCTGGGCGAGAAATCTATTATTGGTCAAAACATTTACCGGGGAGCATTTTCCTATATCGGTAGTAATGTGAAGATTGGTGACAATGTAAAGATTTACCCTCATGTGTTTGTAGGTGATAATTCGGTCATCGGCAGCAATACAATCCTTCATCCCAATGTAAAAGTATATGCAGACACCCGCATTGGAAATAATTGTGTTATCCATGCAGGTACTGTAATTGGCAGCGATGGATTTGGGTTTGCTCCACAAGAGGATAAAACTTATAAAACCATTCCCCAACTTGGCAATGTGCTCATTGAAGATAATGTTACCATCGGGGCGAATACGGTAATCGATTGTGCTACCTTATTTGGAGATTCAACCATTATTCGCCAGGGAGTAAAAATGGATAACCTCATTCAGATTGCCCATAATGTAGAGATTGGAAAAAATACCGTTATAGCAGCCCAAACCGGAGTTTCAGGTTCAACCAAGATTGGTGAGAATTGCGTATTGGCAGGACAGGTAGGTATTGCAGGCCATTTAGTTATTGCAAACAATACGAGCATCGGAGCCCAGGCAGGCATTTCAAAATCAATAAAAGAAGAGGGGGAAAAGTTAATGGGTTCGCCCACATTGGATGTTAAGAACTACTTCAAATCGTATGCGGTATTCAAGCAATTACCGGACCTTAACACGCGCCTAAGGCAACTTGAAGAAAGGATGAGCAGGTAAGTGTAGTGTAACAGAGAG
>CAZNRJ010000122.1:0-9637 GCA_964574945.1 uncultured Ohtaekwangia sp.
AAAACTTTCGACCGTAAATCATTCCGTTAAAACGGTGGTATCTGCTTCCGCGATTGGGTACTATGGGTTTGAATCAGATGAAGTGTTTACGGAAGAGAGCAGCCCGGGCAGGGATTTCTTAGCCAATGTGACCAAACAATGGGAAGCTGAAGTTGAAAAACTGAATGCGCTTGCGATTCGGGTAGTTAAACTTCGAATAGGGATTGTGTTAAGTGAGAAGGGCGGTGCGTTAGCGGAAATGACGAAGCCAATCAGGTTGGGAGTTGGTTCACCGTTAGGCACGGGTCGGCAACAACTTTCGTGGATACATTTGGATGATCTTTGTGAAATGTTTATCCATGCCGTTGAGGCAGACCAGGTGAATGGCGCTTACAATGCGGTAAGCGGATTGTGGGCAACGAATGAAGACCTGACAAAAGCGATTGCTGCAACATTAAAAAAACCTCTATGGCTACCCAATGTTCCCGCCTTTATCTTGAAAATTGTAATTGGCGAAATGGCCGAGATCGTTGTGAATGGAAGTAAAGTGTCGGCTGATAAAATTAAGAAGACGGGATTTAAATTTAAATACCCGGATATTAATGAAACATTGCGCAGTTTATTAGTGGAAAGTAAAAAGTGAAAAGTTTAAAGCGGTAGTTTAAATTTCTCTTTTGACTTTGAACTTTCTACTCCTCCATCACAGCCACGCCAATTTTTGAATCCGCAGTTCCATAGTATAGAAACCATTTTCCATTTAAGGGAGCCAACCCTTCTATAAAACAAACCTGGTTTACCTGGCCTTCCATTTCGTAGGGCTGGTCGGGTTTTAAAAAGTAATGATCTAACCGATCAATCAGCACGGTGGGATCTGCTGAACTGAACAAGGCTTGTCCTGAGCAATACGCCCCTTTTGGTAATTCTGTATCGCCACCGGTATCGCTATTCATTCCATTGTACAAAAGCAAAATACCTTTATCAGTTGCTAATGCATAGGGGCCACTTTCTACCAACCGACTATCAAAAAATCCTTTACGTGGTTTGAGCACCGGTTTTAATTTTCCGTTTTCTTCAACAGGTTGCCATTGAATCAAATCATCGGAGGTCGCCATAAACAAATCGGTATCGCCAAAGTACATCCAGTACTTGCCGTTGATTTTTTCTGCAATCACTTTGTTCTCCTTTTGTCTTCCTACAATCGCGCCCGACTTGCTCCACTGATCGGTATACTTGCCCTGAAACACAAGCCCATGCTTTGTCCAGTTTAACAAATCAACCGATGAAGCGAGACACAACCGCGCCACTTTACCATCATAGGCAGTATACGTCATAAAATAAGTTCCATTTTCATTTTCAATAATGCGCGGATCTTCCATGCCGCCTTCCCACTCATATACTTTCATAAAGTCTTCGGCAGGATAAAGGATCGGTTCTCTCATTCGCGTAAAATGTATTCCATCCGAACCTATGGCTAAACCAATGCGTGATGTGCCACCATATTTTCCAACTTTATCTTCTGCCCGGTAAAAAAGATAGACAGCGCCATTTCTAAAAACGGCTGTTGGATTAAAAACATCTTTCTCCTCCCACTTCACTTCCTGTTTTAAAATAGGGCACATGAAAACACCATCGCTGGCTTGCAGGATTGGATTTGCGGCATTAACTTTTTGAAAGGGAAGCATTGCCCAGGTACTATCCTGTTTATATTCATTTTTATGATCGGGCGTTGAGCAGCTTGAAAATAATAGGGTGAGGGTAGATAATGAAAAGCAAAATACCCAAACTGATTTAATGTGAATAAAACCGGATTTGTTTTCCATTTAGTAACTTTAAAAAAATTAGTTACGTGAAAGATATGGCTTCAAAAGTGAAAAAGAAACCGGTTAAGGCGAAGAAACAAGATAAAGATCAAAATCTTGAAGAGGAACACCGCATACGCAAAGCCTTTAAAGATAAGGACTGGGCAGAAATAAAAAGCTCTGACTCCTGGGTGATCTTTAAGGTAATGAGCGAATTTGTAGAAGGGTTCGAAAAGCTTGCCAAGATAGGGCCATGCGTTACCATTTTCGGATCGGCCCGCACCAAGCCTGCACACCCGTATTATAAAGTTGCTGAAGACATTGCTGAAAAGTTGGTCAACCATGGCTATGGTGTAATTACAGGCGGGGGCCCCGGTATTATGGAAGCGGGTAATAAAGGGGCGCATAAAGCGGGTGGTAAATCAGTAGGACTAAACATTTACCTGCCTCACGAGCAGAAAGGAAACATTTATATCGATCCTGATAAACTGATCATCTTCGATTATTTTTTCGTGCGCAAGGTCATGTTTGTTAAATATTCGCAAGGGTTTGTTGTAATGCCGGGTGGTTTTGGCACGCTCGATGAACTTTCGGAAGCATTAACCCTGATTCAAACAAAAAAAATTGGCCGGTTTCCCATTGTGTTGGTTGGAAAAAAATTTTGGGCCGGCATGGTAGACTGGATAAAGAAAGGAATGCTAACGGAAGGGATGATCCATGCAGAAGACTTGAATTTATTTAATGTGGTTGATACACCAGAAGAAGCCGTAAAAGTGATTGACGACTTCTATGCGCGTTATCTATTATCACCAAACTTTTAATTAGGAATGACTGGTGCGCAAAAGTTTTTAAGTTATCTCGCCCCGCTTTCTATTGGATTGCTATTGATCTATGTGTTGTTTGATCAGTCAGGCAGAATGAAGTCGCAAGTTGAAGAGGAAGGTTTAGTTCCGGTTCCAACGCAGGAGTCTGAGCAACCCTTTTTGGCGGTCTCTTACGATTTACCTAAGCAGGTTTCCTTTGCGGGAGAAGAAGTGCCCCTTCAATTGCCCGATGTGATGGAGCGCCTTGACCGTGAATTGCAGGTCAATATTTATTTGCAAAGCAGTACCTTGTTCTTGCTGAAGAGGGCCAATCGCTGGTTGCCGCGCATCACTGAAATTTTAAAGGCAAACAACATTCCTGAGGACTTCAAATATCTGCCACTCATCGAAAGCGGATTGGTCAATGATGTTTCCCCTAAGCAAGCAGTTGGATACTGGCAAATACGCGAGCCGGCCGGCAAAGAGCTTGGATTGGAAATTACCAAAGAAGTTGATGAGCGCTATGACCCCATCAAATCAACCGAGGCCGCCTGTAAATATTTAAAAACTTCGTACTCTAAATTAGGAAACTGGACGCTGGTAGCGGCTTCCTATAACCGGGGCGTTTCCGGAATTAAAAGTGACCTGGAAGATCAAAAAGTAGATGACTATTATGATGCTTATTTGAATACGGAGACGAGCCGGTATGTTTTTCGGATTTTAGCCATCAAAGAAATTTTTGAGAATCCTGCCAAGTATGGATTTAAGATCAATAAAGATCACTTCTATCAACCGGAGCCGCTAAAAATTATTGAGGTAAGCGAAAGCATCCCTGACCTTGTTGCGTTTTCTAAAGCTAACGGAAGCAACTACAAGCTGTTGAAGCGACATAATCCCTGGCTGCGTCAAAATAAGTTGGGTGTTAAAAAGGGGAAGACCTACCAGGTTTTGCTGCCTGAGTAATACATAATCTGCCTTAGTATGAGACCTTACATTTTATCCGAAAATAATTGGAAGACGATTAAGGAATCTTCCTTTGATATAGCCGTGCTTCCCTGGGGAGCTTGCGAAGCCCACAATTATCATTTGCCTTATGGTACCGATATTATTGAAGCCGAAGAGATTGCTGCCGAAGCGGCACGCTTAGCGTGGGATCAACACGCTAAAGTAATTGTGCTGCCGGCTATTCCTTTTGGTGTTAATACAGGCCAGTTTGATGTTACCCTGGATATAAATATGAATCCCTCTACGCAATTCGCTGTGCTGCGCGATGTAATAGAAGTATTGGATCGACAGGGAATCCATAAACTTATTATTTTGAATAGTCATGGCGGCAATGATTTCAAAACGATGATTCGTGAATTGGGATTGAAGTTTCCAAACATGTTTTTGTGCTCGTGCGATTGGTTTAAATCAACAGATCAAAAAGAATTTTTTGTAAACAAAGATGATCATGCAGGCGAAATGGAAACAAGTTTGATTTTATATCTCCGCCCGCAATTGGTGCGTCCCTTAACTGAAGCGGGTGATGGCAAGGCAAAGAAGTTTCAATTCAAAGCAATACAAGAAGGTTGGGCGTGGGCCGAGCGTAAATGGACACAAGTAACAGCTGATACGGGTGTGGGTGATCCACGCCAGGCTACTGCCGAAAAAGGAGAGAAGTTTTTTAAAGCGGTTACGGAAAAAGTAGCCAGGTTTTTTGTTGAAGTGGCGAAAACTGCGAAGAAGGATTTTTATAAGTAATGCCACGAACCTGCCTGCGGAGCAGGTGCACGGATAATTTTCTTTGCGGTAGAAAAATGCATAAGTTGATTATATGATTCACGAAATAAAAGAAGCAACGGAGTATCTAAAGAAGCATGGGGTAACCTCGCCCGAAGTAGGGGTGATCCTTGGCACCGGATTGGGAAACCGGTTCGTAGAAAAAATTAAAAATCAGATTGTCATCAACTATAATTTCATTCCATACTTTCCTGTGTCAACGGTTGAATTCCATAAAGGCAAACTTATTTACGGAGACGTGAAAGGAAAAAAGGTGCTCGCTATGCAAGGCCGCTTTCATTATTACGAAGGCTACTCCATGAAACAAATTACCTTGCCCGTGCGCGTAATGAAAATGTTGGGTGTAAAACAGTTGTTGGTCTCTAATGCGGCAGGCAACATGAATATGAAATGGAAGAAGGGCGACCTCATGTTGATTGATGATCACATTAATCTGCAACCCGATAATCCATTGCGGGGCGAGAACTTTGAAGTGCTGGGGCCGCGCTTCCCTGATATGAGTCAGCCCTATTCAAAAAAATTGAATGACAGGTTGATGAAAATTGCGAAAGACAAGGAAATCAAATTGCATAAAGGAGTGTATGTTGCCGTAATGGGACCTAACCTGGAGACCCGTGCGGAGTATCGCTTCCTGCATCAGGTTGGTGCCGATGCTGTGGGCATGAGTACGGTGCCTGAAGTGTTAGTTGCCAATCACATGGGGCTTCCTTGCTGTGCAATTTCAGTACTCACCGATGATTGTGATCCGGATAATCTAAAACCCACAGTCATCAGCGAGATCATTGCGGTTGCAGGAAAAGCAGAGGCAAAGCTCACAGAGTTATACGTTGAATTGATTTCAAAACTTTAAGTGGTAAGAGCGGTGCCCTCGCTGTTAAGGTTTGTGTGCAACCTTTGGCAGGTTGTGAGCGTCTTATTGCCAAACCCACGCATTATGAAAGCCTTTGCCACCTTCGGAATAATATTTCTTTGTTATCTCTCTTTATCGGCTCAGTCAACGAAAATGGGAGATTTCCATTTGGATAAAGAATACAAGATGAGCGCAACAGGGGTTATCCGCCTTAATTCATCAGATGCTAAAGTTTTTATTACAGGTTCCGACCGGCAAACTGCGCACGTAAAGATTGATCGGGAAGTTGTTTCGAAAGGGGTAACTTTTGGCGACCGTGAATTCAGGGTGGATGTAACCGAGCAAAACGGAAATCTTTCCATCAGGGAGCTATCACATGGCACATCGATGGGGATCATTGGCTCCTATCATGAAAAATATACAATCACGCTTGAAGTACCCCAGGGTGCAAGCTTAGAAATAGACGGAGATGATGGCGACTACTTCATTAAGTCGGTAAATGGATCTATCGAATTGGATTTGGATGATGCGGATGTAGAGCTCACTTCATGTTTGGGAAATAGTTTTAGAGTGAAGTTAGACGATGGCGATTTGCGTATGGACACAGGCAAAGGCACACTGGATGTGGTTGCCGATGATGGGGATGTGGTAATCAAGAATGCAAGCTTTGACAGGATAATGGCGCGTATGGATGATGGGGATTTTGTGGTTGAAACGAGTATGGCTGAAAACGGAGTGTATGACATTGAAGCACAGGACGGACTTGTCTCCATAAAAGTATTGGGTGGCGGTGGCCGCTTTGATATCCGCCATGACGATGCAAGAGTTATTGTTCAGGGTGATTTTAATACTGTTGAAAAATCAGAAAGCCGCACGCGACTCACCCTTGCTAATGGAAACGCCAAAGTAAATATCAGGGCTGATGATGCCCGCGTGCGATTAATCAAATAGAAGGTTACACATCACAAATCCCAACGCCTTGCTTCAGGGAAGCTAATTTATCAGGGCGTTTTGGAATAAACTCCTGTGCGACAAAACCTTTAAATCCGGTATCTACAATTGCCTGCATGATGGCGGGGTAATAGAGTTCTTGTGTTTCATCAATCTCATTACGACCCGGTACTCCACCGGTGTGATAGTGGCCAATGTACTTGTTGTACTTACGGATGGTGGCAATTACATCGCCTTCCATAATCTGCATGTGATAAATATCATACAACAATTGAAAGTTAGGAGAGCCTAATTTTTCGCAAAGCTTTACACCCCATTCGGTGTGGTCGCATTGGTAATCTTTATGATCTACTTTGCTGTTGAGCAGTTCCATTTGCATGGTGATGTTGTATTTCTGCGCAACTTTTACCACGGGCTCTAATCCTTTAGCACAATTCTCCAATCCTTGTTCAGCGCTTAATCCATTGGCATTGCCGCTAAAACAGATAACACTTTTTAGCCCGGCTGTTGCAGCTTTAGGAATGCTGGCAGAATAATCTTTCAAAAGTTTTTCATGCAACGAAGGGTCATTAAATCCTTTATTCAGGCTAACATCGGTTCCATAAGCCATGGCACACGTGAGCCCATGCTTAATAACGGTTGCCCATTGATCAGCGCCAAGCAACTCAACAGATTTTAATCCGATCTCTTTGGCAGCCTTTGCTAAATCATCAAGTGGAATGGAGCCATAACACCATTGGCACACGGAATGGTTAATATTGTTTTTTAAATTGTCAGGTATAGAGCTCATGGCTTTTACCATTTCGGGCAGCGCCACTACACCGGCTGCACCAGCTGCGATAGATTTTAATGCTTGTTTGCGATTCATAGTTGTAAGTTTTTGCCACTAAGGCACCAAGACACAAATTTATTTCTTCGTGGCTTTGTGCCTTGGTGGCCTAAGACATTCTAAAGTACAAATATTTATTTCTCATTCCGATAGACCACACCATCCTTCATCACAAATTTCACTTTTCTAAGGTCAGAAAATGTTTTTGGAAGTCACAATCGGTGATGTTGTAAGGATAAAGTAACCATGTGAATGGCCTTCGATGAGCCCGGAGTTCTTTAATTGCTCCCGTTGGGTATCAGATCGCTTTCAACGCTGCCTCGTAATTTGGTTCTTCACCAATTTGGGGAACAAGCTGAGTGTACTTTACGGTTCCGTGAGCATCAATCACAACAACAGCCCTGGCAAAAAGTCCGGCAAAACCACTATCAATTAATTCAACACCATACGCTTTGCCAAATCCGCGACCTCTGTAGTCAGATAGCGTTATCGCCTTGTCGATTCCCTCTGCTCCGCAAAATCTCTTTTGAGCAAACGGTAAATCTTTAGAAATACATAATATAACAGTATTGTCAAGGGAAGCCACCCGCTTATTGAATTCACGAATGGAAGCTGCGCACACGCCTGTGTCAACGCTTGGGAAAATATTTAGCACCACAGTTTTTCCGGCAAACTGACTGAATGCTACATCACTCATGTCATTTGCAGTTAGTTTAAAGTCAGGGGCAGCCGATCCGATGGCGGGAAGATTGCCAACCGTGTTTGCGTCATTAGGTCCTAATTTGGTAAGTGCCATAGATTTTTATTTAAAGAAGAAGTTGTTACAGATTTTAAAAACAGCAAACGGGCAATTTAAGTTTAGCGAATCCGGTCTGAATCGCGCACTAATTTTTCATCTCTGCGAATAAAACGGATGGCCAGCCAATTGCAGGCAACTCCAACAAAAGGTACCCAAATGCTTAATCCGAATTTGCCGTATCCATATTGGTTGGTAACCTGGTTATAAAAGTAGACTACAGACCCTAACACTAAGGCTAAGATCAACGAATTAAGTGTTCCTAATTTTACCTGGGTCATCCGGTTGTCGAATCGCATGATCTCCATAATGGCAATGGTGGCCGCAGCAACCATTAAAATTGCCATAATACTGAATGGAAAATACTGCGTGGTTTTAACCCCGTTTTCAATCGTTGAAAAATGAAGGGGGTATAACTGCATTTCTGTAGCGCCATTGGTTATCTTCCAAAGAGGCAAAAAGAAACTGACCAACATACTCAGTACTACTAAAACCAGAAACAGTGTTTGTATTCTTTGCCACATAAAAGGGTTGGGTTAACTTGCTTCCCGAAAGCTATCAGGGCAAAACTACTAAATGTAAGCGGCAGGCAAATTACTTGCTGTAAATTTATATGGCAAAATCAGCATACATCATTGATATTATTCGCACACCCATCGGCAAATTTGGTGGCACCCTTGCCTCGGTCAGGCCGGATGATTTGGCGGCCACAGTCATAAAGAAATTATTGGAGCGTAATCAACGCATTGCTCCCAGGCTGATTGAAGATGTAGTTTTTGGTGCTGCTAACCAGGCAGGTGAAGATAACCGCAACGTAGCGCGCATGGCTTTGCTGCTTGCCGGTCTTCCGATTGAAGTGGGAGGAGTAACCGTAAACCGGCTTTGTGCTTCGGGGTTGCAGGCGATCATGGATGCCTCGCGTGCCATCTTGAATGGAGATGGAGATTGCTATATCGCTGGCGGAGTAGAGAGTATGAGCCGCGCCCCGTTTGTCATTTCAAAATCAGAAGAACCATTTTCGCGCAAAGCGGAAATGTATGATACCACTATTGGGTGGCGATTTATTAACTCAAAACTTTCAAAATTATATCATCCGTATTCCATGGGCGAAACAGCAGAGAACGTTGCGGAGAAATGGAAGATCACGCGCGAAGCGCAAGATCAGTTTGGACTGGCATCACAACAAAAATATTTTGCTGCACATAAAGCAAATAAGTTTAAGGATGAGTTAATTTCTGTTTTGGTTCAAAAAGGAAAAGAGTCCATTGAATTTAATGTCGATGAATATCCGCGCGAAACTTCATTGGAAAAATTAGCAACACTTAAACCGGCTTTCAAAGAAAATGGAACAGTAACAGCCGGAAACTCTTCAGGGATTAATGATGGCGCAGCGGCCAGTTTGATTGTGAGTGAAGAGCTACTAAAAAAGTTAAACATAAAGCCGTTGGCACGGATTGTATCCATGGCTGTTGCCGGGGTTGATCCTGCTTACATGGGTGTGGGCCCTGTGCCTGCAACAAAAAAAGCATTACAACGGGCAGGGTTAAAAATTTCTGATTTGGGATTGGTAGAACTCAACGAGGCATTTGCTTCCCAATCCATTGCCTGCATACGCGATCTAAACCTGAATCCGGAAATTGTTAATGTAAATGGGGGTGCTATTGCCATTGGCCATCCGTTGGGGTGTAGTGGGGTGCGCATCAGCGCAACGCTACTTCATGAAATGAAAAAGCGTAATGTTAAGTACGGGCTGGCCACTATGTGTATTGGGGTGGGGCAGGGAGCGGCTGTAGTTTACGAGAATTTAATTGAGTTATTTATAACACAGAAAATTTATCTACCGCCTGA
>CAZNRJ010000123.1:0-9595 GCA_964574945.1 uncultured Ohtaekwangia sp.
AGGGCCGGGTAATTGGCGGTGTGATATTGGGGAAAAAAGAATTGATAAAGGAAGTCCGGTTTTTCGCGCGTCATACAGGCCCCTCCATGTCGCCCTTCAATGCATGGATACTTTCAAAAAGCTTAGAAACATTGGCGGTGCGTATGGAGCAGCATTGCAAAAATGCGCTTGAGCTGGCTACCTGTCTGGAAAGTAATAGCCGGGTGATGAAGGTAAAATATCCTTTTTTACCCTCGCATCCTCAGCATGAACTGGCGAAAAAACAAATGCGGTTAGGCGGGGGAGTTGTTTCCTTCGAATTAAAAGGAGGAATTGAAAGCGGCAGAAAATTTTTGAACGCACTCAACATGCTTTCGCATTCGGCTAACCTTGGTGACACGCGCAGCATTGCCACACACCCGGCCTCAACTACTCATTCTAAGTTAAGCGAAGAAGAGCGGAAAGCAGTGGGCATTACCCCGGGCTTGGTCCGTATTTCTGTTGGGTTAGAAAATATTCGGGATATTATTAAGGATGTTGAGCAGGCCTGCCTTGAAAGCTAGCTGAAATTAAAATTCAATGCAATACCGAACAAGCGCTATGTAACATGCATGGTTTTGTATATGGTTTGACCATACCTAATCTTTTCTTTAAACATGTCTCCTATTTCTCTTGCTCTTTCAATATTGGTATACGCCATCCATGGATTTGGTCCAGGTTTATATATTGAAAGGATATTTAAATAGATGTCACTCATATTAAATATTATAACGACATTAATACCTCCTTTGAAACTAAAATTGCTATAAGGCCTTGATCCGATTAGTATGTCTCCGTCCCACTCATAATTTAATTCTGGATAATAACCATTGATCGTTGAAATTATGTGTTTTTTATTTGTTTCAATATCGACTCCTTCAATTTTAATCAGCCTTCTCCATTTAAATAAGCAGAATAACAAATAAATTCCTAAAATGATTTGTATCCCGCCAAATATTACTGAGAATCCATTTATAGTGCTTTCCATATATCCATTTATTAACATATGGGTCGGAAGCACTAAAAGGAAACTCAGAAAAAACAAATTATGTAAGTGAAAGAATATAATTTCAAACTTGTCGATCCAATGTGTTGTATTTGTACATACAAGTCCACTCTCAATACTTTCTGAATACTTAATTGTCATTGCTTAACCAATATGAAAATAAAAAGAAAGTTTGTAATCTACATGCACCATTAAATTACTTCAATAAGTAGGCATACTCGTATCAATCTCTTTGGCCCAGGCAAGCACACCCCCTTTAAGATTATAGAGATTGGTGAAGCCGTGATTCTTTTCTAACCACTGCACCATGTTGCCACTACGGGCACCGCTGCGGCAATGAATCACTACCTGCTTGTCTTTTGAAATGCGTTCAACACTGTTAGGTATTTCACCTTGCGGGATTAACTCGCCATCCAGGTTACAGATATCATACTCATGCGGCTCACGCACATCAATCAACTGGAAATCGGTGCCTGAATCTTTCAACGCTTTTAATTCCTGAACGGTTACTTCTTTCATACTGTTTTGTTTAGGGGTTGGAACTCCACAAAATTCATCATAATTGATCAAACTCTTGATACTTTTTCGGGAATTCTGGTTGGCTATTTTAATGTGTAAACTCTCCAATGTCATTGAATCAAACACCAGTACATGGCCTGATATGGGTTCGCCAAAGCCGGTAATTATTTTCAAGGTTTCATTGGCCTGAATGCTTCCAATAATGCCCGTCAGCACTCCCAAAACACCACCTTCCTCACAGTTGGGCACCGATTGCGGATCAGGCGGCAATGGATAAAAATCACGATAGTTAACCCCCTGCTTATAATTAAACACAGCCACCTGGCCTTCATATCTAAAAACAGAACCATAAACAAACGGCTTATCCAGAAGCACACATGCATCATTTATTAAGTAACGCGTTGCAAAATTATCGGTGCAATCCACCACCACATCGGCAGAGGCCAGCAGTGTCAATGCATTTTCAGCTGTGATTCGGGTTTGGCTATAATCAATTTTTATTGAAGGATTTAGCAAACTTATTTTTTTTGCTGCCGTTTTTGCTTTTGACAGGTTAAGATCTTCGGTGGTAAAAAGTATTTGCCGTTGCAGGTTGGAAAGCGAAACTACATCATCATCAATAATGGTAATAGACCCAACTCCCGCAGCAGCCAGGTACAACAACACAGGGCAACCCAAACCACCTGCACCGATTACATATACAGTTGAATTCTTAAGTTTACCCTGGCCTTCCGCTCCGAAACCTGGCAGCACAAAATGCCGGCTGTACCGGATCCGTTCATCGTTTGAAAATAGTTGATTTGCGTCATTCATTATTCCGTAATTTACAATTCTTAAAACAATGTTGTTAAGTTAAGCTCCGCTAACCTCCTCTCTTCTGGAGAGGAATGAGGTGAGGTATAAAAAAGGGCTTAACTTAACAACATCGAAAAACTAAATTTCAAATTAATATGAGAGTTAATTATTCAAGTGGAGCAAAATGGGAAGATATTGTTGGCTACAGTAGGGCTGTGCAAATTGGCAACACGCTCGAAATCTCAGGCACCGTAGCAACTGAAGGCAGTGATGTGGTGGCCAAAGGGGATTTCTATGGGCAGACTAAGTTTATCATTGAGAAGATTGAAAAAGTATTGAAGCAAGCCGGATTTGAATTGAAAGATGTGGTGCGCACCCGGATTTTTGTAACCGATATTAGTTTCTGGGATATTATTGGTAAAGCCCACGGTGAATTTTTCGGCAAAATAAAACCGGTAACCAGCATGGTGGAAGTGAGTGGATTAATTGATGCAGACTACCTGGTAGAGATTGAAGTAACTGCCGTAAAGGAAAATTAAAATCAATTCTAAGTTGATTTTAAATATAGCTGATGAAAATTGCAAGATTGATTCTTGCCATTGAAAAACATTATGACTGATCGAAAAATGATCAGTCATAACATATTTTAATCTAAGGATTAACAGAATTCTTCGAACACTTCAACCAAATGCTCACCAATCATTTGAGCATTGCGGCCTTCAATGTGATGGCGTTCTACAAAGTGTACTAACTCGCCATCCTTGAAAAGTGCTATGGCAGGTGAGGAGGGAGGATACGGTAATGTATATTCCCTGGCTTTAGCAACAGCTTCTTTATCAACTCCTGCAAAAACAGTTGTAAGATTATTAGGTTTTTTAGAAGTGTGCTGCAATGCCCATTTGATACCTGGCCGTGCTGCACCAGCGGCACAACCACATACCGAATTAATTACCAGTAGGGTGGTTCCTTTTTGATCTTTCAATTCTTTGTCAACATCTGCTGAACTTTTAAGTTCTCTGAAGCCAGCCACGGTCAAATCCTGGCGCATGGGGGCAACTAATGGTTCGGGATACATATAGATTTACAGTTTAAAATTCAAAAATTAGTAATCGCAGTTCAAGATTTAAGATTCAAAAATTTATTGTCGGGTTAATAACAATTGTTTTATGATTCAGGTTCAATCCGATTTTGAATCTTGAATTTTTAATTTGGAATTACATGAAGCCAAGTTCCAGTTTGGCCGCTTCGCTCATCATATCCTGCGAGTAAGGCGGGTCAAAGGTTAACTCAACTTTTACACTGCTTACTCCTTCAATTTCTTTCACTTTTTGCTCCGCTTCAACCGGAATAACTTCTGCTGAAGGACAGGAAGGAGAAGTTAATGTCATAAGGATGTACACGTTGTTAACCGGAAAAACACTGATCTCATAAATTAACCCCAGCTCATAAATATCAACCGGGATTTCAGGGTCATAAACTGTTTTCAGGGCAGCAATTACCTTATCGCGCAATTCACCTTGCGGAACTTCTTTGGCCTGACTAATATTTTCTATTGTATCGCTCACGAACTCATTTCTTTTTTAGTTTTGAATGCCAATGCGTAAAGCTTCATTTGCTTGATCATAGAGGCAAAGCCATTTGAACGCTGTGTGCCAATGAATCGTTCCATACCAATTTTACTCATAAAATAAAGATCGGCATTTAAGATATCCTCAGGGGTTTGTTTATTGAAAATCCGGACGAGCAAACTCACTAAGCCCTTCGTAATGGCGGTATTGCTGTCTGCCTCAAAGCAGAGACGATCCTCTTTTAAATCAGCAACCATCCATACTTTCGACTGGCAACCCTTTACGATATTATCTTCCGTCTTATCGGCTTCCTTCATGTCAGGAAGTTTTTGGCCCAACTCCATAATATAAAAAACAGTCATCTCCATGTCTCCATCGAGTAAGGAGAACTCATTGATGATTTCATCTTGAATCTGATTTATGGTCATGGCTGACTTAATCTCTGTTGTATATACTCAAGGTATTTTTGCCGTTCTTCTTCCGAAACAGGTTCAGGTTCTTTTCCGTTATTTAGGATTTTAAGACCCTCATTTTGCTTAGCAACCAATTTTTCTAAAAGAGAAATGATTTCCCCTTCGCGACTTTTCATCACTTCATAAAGTTAACAATTCTCTCAACCCCTTCCGCCAGTTGATCTATTTCCGATTTTGTATTGTAAACCGAAAATGAAACCCGCACAGTTCCTTCAATTCCGTATTGATCCATCAAGGGTTGCGTGCAATGATGACCAGTACGCACGGCAATACCTCGCGCATCCAACATTTGTCCAATATCAAAATGATGAATGCCTTCCACAACAAATGATTGAACACCCACTTTATTTTCAGCCGTTCCAACAAGTTTTACAAGAGGAATGGCCGATAGTTTTTTAACAGTATAAGAAAGAAGTTCAGCCTCATGGGCAGCAATATTTTCTTTGCCCAATTCATTGATAAAAGAGATTGCTTCGTTAAGGGCAATCACATCTGCAATGTTGGGTGTGCCTGCTTCAAATTTGTAAGGCAAATCGTTGTAAGTGGTTTTGGCAAACGTAACCTCATTGATCATTTCACCGCCACCCATGTAAGGAGGCATTTTCTCCAAGAGTTCTTTCTTTCCATATAAAATACCCGTACCGGTAGGGCCGTACATTTTGTGAGAAGAGAGGCAATAAAAATCGCAGTCGAGTTCCTGAACGTTGATTGTTAAATGAGCAGCTGCCTGCGCACCGTCAATCAACACCACTGCATGATGGCTGTGGGCGATATCAATTATTTCTTTTATCGGATTGATTGTCCCTAAACTATTGGAAGCATGGTTAACTGCAACAATTTTAGTTTTACCGGAAATTAATTTTCGAGCGGCATCAAGGTCAAGCTCTCCGATTTCTGTAACGGGAATTATTTTTAACAATGCTTTTTTCTCGTTACAAATTATTTGCCAGGGAACAATGTTTGAATGGTGTTCCAATCCGGAAATAATCACCTCATCACCTTCTTTAAGAAAAGTGCGGCCATAAGAGGATGCAACAAGATTAATGCTTTCAGTTACGCCCCGGGTAAAAATGATTTCTTCAACATGCTTTGCATGGATAAACTCCTGCATGGCATGGCGGGTTTGTTCATACGCCTTTGTGGCGCGCTCAGCCAGTGTATGAATGCCCCGATGGATATTTGCATTGTCTTTTTCATAGTAGGAAGTCAACGCATCAATTACACGCTTTGGTTTTTGATTGGTGGCTGCATTATCCAAATACACTAACGGCTTGCCATTTACCTGTTGGTTCAAAACCGGAAATTGCTTCCTGATTTTTATAATGTCTAATGGAGTAATGGCTGTTAACGTACTCATCCCTAAAAATTTTTATGAAGACGTTCCCCAATTAGCCCATCCAAATATGATTTTAAAGCCTCATTTTTAATGGGTGTCAACACATCCGCAGCAAAAGCGTAAAGCAGCATAGCTTTAGCGATAGATTCTGAAATTCCGCGTGAGCGCAAATAGAACATTGCCTCTTCGTCAATTTGCCCCGTGGTGCAACCGTGCGAGCACTTAACATCATCGGCCCAAATCTCAAGCTGGGGTTTGGTGTTAACAGTTGCTGAATCAGAGATTATAATATTCCGGTTGGATTGAAAAGCATTTGTTTTCTGAGCATGCGGACGAACAAATATTTTTCCATTAAATACGCCTTTGGAATTGCCATCCATAACTCCTTTATACAATTCATTGCTGAAAGAATTTGGTTTGCGATGATCCACTACTGTATGATTATCGGCCAGTGTATTTCCGTTGAGCAAATACAATCCATAAAAATGCGATTCACAATGCTCGCCATCAATCGTAATGTTGAAGTTGTTGCGAATAACTTTGCCTTGCAACGTTAGTGTAAATGTGTTTACATGACTTGAATTGGATTGCTGAATAGCGGTGTTCGCTACCTGGTGCAACTGATCATCATTTTGAATTTTGCAATATTCAAAATTAGCCTGGTCACCCACTACAATTTCTTCTGTTAAGGTGTTGAACACCGGATTCTTGCCAACAGAATCAAACTTCTCGATCACGTTGAGTGAACTGTTGTTGCCAACAACAGCCAGTATTCTTGTGTGGGCAATTACTTGCGTTTGATTGGCATCATGGATGTGTAAAATCAGAAAGGGTTTTTCAACGATTGTGTTTTCTGGTACATGAATAAAAATACCTTCTTGCCAAAAAGCGCTATTGAGTGCAGCAAAAGAATCAGTTTCTGAATTTACTAACGTATCAAAATATTGATCGATAGTTTCTTTATCACTTTCAAATGCTTCGTAAAGTGTTTTTACTTTTACTCCGCTGGGAAGGTTTTTAACAGCCGATAATTCATTGGAATACGATCCATTGACAAACACGATCAAATACGCATCAAGTTTCGGAATCAAAAACTGATCAATGGATTTAGTGGATGAAGGTGACACCTCATTTCTCCATGAAAAATTCTTCTCAAGACTTTTTGTAATAGGGGCGAAGCGGTACTCTTCATGCTTCGTGCCGGGCAATCCATTCTTTTTCAAGAACTGAATTGCTTTTTCACGATTCTTTGTTGCCTCACCAAATTTTGATTCCTGAAAACTGGTAACGACTTCGTCTGTAAGATATTTATGGGTTATAGTCGAATTCATCAGGCTACAGCTACTTCGTTTTTAATCCAATCGTATCCTTTAGCTTCCAGTTCGAGGGCTAAGTCTTTAGTGCCGGACTTTACAATTTTTCCTTTATACAACACGTGCACAAAATCAGGCACGATGTAATCAAGCAAACGCTGATAGTGGGTTACAACAATAATCGCGTTGTTCTTGTTACGCAGTTTGTTTACTCCATTCGCAACTATGCGCAATGCATCAATATCAAGACCTGAATCCGTTTCGTCAAGGATAGCCAGCTTGGGTTCAAGCATGGCCATTTGAAAAATTTCGTTACGTTTTTTTTCCCCACCGGAAAACCCTTCGTTCAACGACCGGCTTAATAATGATTGATCAATTTCAACCAAACTCATTCGCTCTTTCATAAGGTGAAGAAAAGAAACTGCATCCAATACAGGCAGACCTCTGTACTCACGAATCTGGTTGAGTGCAGTCTTCATAAAATTGATTGTACTTACTCCCGGGATTTCAACAGGATATTGGAAAGCCATGAAGATACCTTCACGCGCGCGATCTTCCGGAGACAAGTCCAACAAGTTCTTGTCTTGAAAATCAATTGACCCCCCGGTTACTTCAAACTCTTAGCGCCCGCTCAGCACCGATGCAAGCGTACTTTTACCGGAACCGTTGGGCCCCATAATGGCATGTACTTCCCCTGCATTTACCTTCAGGTCAATTCCGTTCAAGATTTGTTTCTCGGCAATCTTAGCCTGTAAATTTTTTATTGTTAACATAATTTTATTCGAGATTCTAAGTTCAAGGTTTAAGATTTAGGAATGGGAGAAATTACCTTAGACGTTTCTATAGGTTCGCTTACATATTTTTCTCCCTTCATGTCTGAATTCTTTAAATATTTAATAAATCCTGAAAGCTGGTTACTTATTTCAATAGATTTAGTTTTTAGGAAATCAAATTCCGATTGTTCGATATGGTTTTTATCTAACGCTCTATACAGTTGTGAACGGGCTTCGCCAGATGAACCCTTCGAGATAAATAGAAATTGAATAAATTCTCTATTACCACCACGTTCAAATCCTTCTGCAATATTATCCATGATGGATCCTGCGGAGCGATTGATTTGATCTTTAAGGGAATAATCTTTTGAAAAGGTTCCTTTAGATGAAATTTCATGAATCAGTTTAGCGAACGCTCTTGATTTTATCCAAACTTCTAAATCTTCAAAACAATTAACCTTACCCATAATCTTGAATTTTAAATCTTGAATCTTGAACCTATTTAACCCACACTGCCTTCCAGCGTAAGCGCCAAAAGCTTTTGAGCTTCTACGGCAAATTCCATCGGTAATTGATTCAATACCTCCTTCGCATACCCATTTACAATCAGCGCCACAGCGGCTTCTTCATCAATGCCGCGCTGCAAGCAATAGAAGATTTGATCTTCACCAATTTTAGAAGTTGTTGCTTCATGTTCTATACGTGCGCTATTGTTTTCCACATCGATATATGGGAAAGTATGTGCCCCGCACTGATCACCCATTAGTAAGGAATCACATTGCGAGTGATTGCGTGCATTGGACGCACGCTTCATTACCTGCACTTGTCCGCGATAACTATTCTGGGATTTTCCGGCAGAGATTCCTTTACTCACAATGCGTGATCGCGTGTTCTTACCGATGTGAATCATTTTGGTTCCGGTGTCGGCCTGTTGGTAATTATTGGTTACGGCAACGGAATAAAATTCACCCACGGAATAATCTCCCTTAAGTATGCATGAAGGATATTTCCAGGTGATGGCAGACCCCGTTTCAACCTGTGTCCAGGAAATTTTGGAATGATCACCAAAACACAATCCACGCTTGGTCACAAAATTATAGATACCGCCTTTACCATTTTTATCGCCCGGATACCAGTTCTGCACGGTTGAATATTTTATCTCTGCATCCTTCATGGTATAAAGTTCTACTACTGCCGCATGCAACTGATTTTCATCGCGCATGGGAGCAGTACAACCTTCCAGGTAACTTACGTATGAACCTTCATCAGCCACAATCAACGTGCGCTCAAACTGACCTGTGTTAGCAGCATTGATGCGGAAGTACGTAGATAATTCCATCGGGCATCGTACGCCTTTCGGGATGTAACAGAATGATCCGTCAGAAAACACGGCTGAGTTCAAAGCGGCAAAGTAGTTGTCGTTGATAGGCACAACAGAACCTAAATATTTTTTGATGAGTTCAGGATGTTCCCTTACGGCTTCACTAAATGAACAAAAGATAATTCCAAGTTCACCAAGCTTATCCTTAAAGGTAGTTGCTACGGAAACACTATCGATAACGGCATCAACAGCCACACCCGTCAATCTCTTCTGCTCGGTTATTGAAATCCCTAACTTTTCAAATGTTTTGATTAACTCCGGATCGACCTCATTAAGACCGCCAACGGTGGCTTTCTTTTTAGGTGCTGAGTAATAGATAATATCCTGATAATTGATGGGAGGGTGGTTGACATTTGCCCATTGGGGTTCGGTCATTTTTTCCCATTGACGGAATGCTTTTAAGCGCCACTCTA